>NZ_QTXV01000075.1:0-12463 GCF_003461825.1 Prevotella sp. AM42-24
AATTAACCATAAATGTGTCTATCTATATCAGTATAAGTCACAGCTATAAAACCACAATCAAACAAAGGCAAAAAATTATCCTTCAAGGAAAAAAATTGCCATCACATAGCAAAATAGTACATACAAACCGGACTTTAAAAGATTCCATCAAGAAAGAGCAAATATTCCATTACTTATATGGATTTATTTAGATTTTGGAAAAACTACAATATTATTTTGTAATTTTTCCAATTTTTATTTGGCGGTTTCAAAAATTCTTTCTATCTTTGCAATCGAAATTAAAAAGCAACAGAATATGAATAATGGCAAAGTGGCATACAATAGACTTATCGAATGCGATATCCGTCCGTCGGTTCAGAGAATTGCTATCATGGATTATCTCCTGACACATCCTATTCATCCGACTATCGATGATGTCTACCAAGAACTGTATAAGACTATACCTACACTCAGCAAGACTACAGTATATAATACGCTGAGAATGATGAGCGAGAAAAATGCTGCTCAAATGATTACCATTGACGAGCATCGTGTGTGTTACGACGGAAACACAACTCCTCATGTTCATTTCTTCTGCAAGAAATGTGGAAAAGTGATTGACCTCTTCGATGAGAAGGCACCCAAGACGACAAGACGAAAGGTGATAGAAGGGAACATCGTAGATGAACAGCAGCTCTACTACAAAGGAATTTGCGCTGATTGCGTTAAGCTCAACAAGGAAAAGAAGCTCAAGGCAAAATAAGCAGAGCTACCGCCAGACATCACATTGAAACATTATTATATAGTATATACAAAAACAGAAATAGAATTATTAACTTATAAAACAAGAACATTATGAAGAAGAAATTTATTTGCACCGTATGTGGATATATCTATGAAGGAACAGAAGCACCTGAGAAGTGCCCTATCTGTAAGGCTCCTGCTGACAAGTTCAAGGAGATGGAAAGTGCAGTTGACGATGATTTGACTTTCGCAACTGTTCACGTACTGGGTCAGGCTTATAAGGATGGCGTCAACGAGGACGTAATCAAGGGTTTGAAGGACCATTTCAACGGCGAGTGCGGTGAGGTTGGTATGTATCTCGCTATGGCACGCCAGGCAGACCGTGAGGGTTATCCAGAAATCGCAGAGGCTTACAAGCGTTATGCTTTCGAGGAGGCTGATCACGCTTCTCGCTTTGCAGAGCTTCTCGGTGAGGTTTTGGGTGATACCAAGAGCAACCTTGAGGCACGTATCGCAGCAGAAAAGGGCGCTTGCGAGGACAAGTTCCGCATTGCCAAGTTGGCTAAGGAGCAGGGTTCTGATGCAATCCACGATACAGTACACGAGATGGCTAAGGATGAGGCTCGCCACTGCGCAGGCTTCGCTGGCCTCTACAAGAGATATTTCAAATAATACATTACATATCTCATCAATTTGTACCTGATATAAGAGAGTTCATGTTAGGAAACAGGTTTTTGAGCATAAGTAATAAGATGAAGAATTCGAGAGGGCTTGTCGGGAAACTGGCAAGCCCTCGTTTTGTTGTGCAACCTCCAATCTGCCAACGAATGTAATAATCCCTTCATTCTCTCATTTTTTGGGATTAAAATTTGGGAGTATAAAAAAATAATAGTATTTTTGCCATACGAAACCAAAGAAATAGGATTATGAAAGAAAACAATATAGAAAAATTAGTTGGCGAGAACCTCAACTTCGTGAAATCAGTAGCCAACAAATATGTGGGTAAAGGTGTGGAATTCGACGATTTGGTAAGCGAAGGCTACATCGCCATGCTGCAGGCTGCCCAGAAGTTTGAAGCCGACCGCGGCACCAATTTCGTAGGTTATGCAGCCCCATTCATCCGCAAGGCTATGGAACAGGCCATCACGCAGCAAAGCGGTGTATGCCGTGTTCCTAAAAGCGACCGCAAGTTGATGACACGTTCTGCAAACATCGCAGTATCTATTGATGCTCCACTGAGCGAGGGCACTCACTATACCCTACTCGACATTCTGATCAACAAAGATGCCCTGATAGCAGACGAGAGCACCGTATTCCAACAGATGATGGACGACTTGCAGAACTGCATCGCCACATTGGATGAAAGAGAACAGGAAATCATCCGAAAATTCTATGGAATAGGCATCGCCCATATCACTCTGGCAGAAATCGCAGAAGATATGAATCTGAAACGGGAAAGAGTAAGACAGATCAGAGACAAGGCAATTCGAAAGATTGGGAAAAATGCAAAGACCAAAATCCTCAAGAGCTTCTTGAGAAAGTAATTGCAATCTGAAATAAAGGGATTTAATATATGAGTCTATTACAAAATAGAATAATTCCCTTTTGAAAGAAATCATAGTCTTTATTCATCAGATTACGATTGAATAAAAACACAAAAGCCAATTGGCCGTATTTCAACAACAGAAATGCAACCAATTGGCTTTTATTCTATAGAAATATATTATTTCTGCTTAAAGCGCGAATTTTGCAAGATATGTTCCCCAGAATTATTCACATCTACTTGGTAATGTGATCCAGGCGATACTGGCGTGGTGTAACACCCAGACGCTTGTAGAAATTAGAGTAGAAACTCTGGCGAGTGCTGAAACCAGCCATCTCAGCAATGTCCTCAATAGTCATGTTCAGATAGCGCTTGTCCGTCAAAAGTGACATTGCATCGTTCACACGATAATCATTTACCAACTCAGGATAGTTCTTGTGGAAACGAGTAGCACAAACAGCAGATACATATCTTGAATTGGTATGCAAATCCTCTGCCAACTTACGTGTATTATAATCTTTGTCCTTGTATTTACCTTCAGTAACTACAATTCTCAAAATCTCATCACGTAAGCGGTCTTTAGTCTCTTCACTCAGAAGCGTTTGGTATCGCGCATTCTTTTCTTTCTTGGGGGTAATATTATACTTAGCCATAATGTTATGTTGTTAATATCATAAAATTTGTTTGTTTCTTTCGCAAAGATAGTCTTTTTTCGCTAAACATCCAAATTTTTTTTACTCTTTTTTGAAATTTAAGTCAAATAAATTGCTTATATGAAAGAAATTGAGTAATTTTGCAGAAAATACGAGCCATATTATGACTTGTTGAATATCTAAAAATATATCTATGATGAATGATATACAACATGTGATTTACTCAGACATCATCTTAGTATATCACAAGCCTACATGTGTATGGATTATAAAATAGGTATATTATAACATATAATAATGTGTAACAGCTATTAAATTTGGCAGAATGAAACAGATTAAGCGTTTTTTCAAGATATATCTCATATTGGTAGTGCTGTTTGTGCTGCAGAAGCCATTGTTCATGCTTCTAACTCATGCATCAGCAGCCCAGCCTTTGGAAAATCCATTCAGTACTATGCTGGCCGTCATCTGGCACGGTTTGCAACTGGACCTCTCCATGGCGGGATACCTTACGGCCATCCCTGCCCTGCTGCTTCTTGCCTCTATCTGGATCAAGGAAGAAATCATACGTCCTGTATTCTCCACCTATTTTGGCATCATTGCAGTGTTTATGAGTTTCTGCTTCGTGCTCAACATAGCCCTGTATCCCTATTGGAATTTTCCTTTGGACAGTACTCCGCTCTTCTATTTCTTCACGTCACCTGCCGATGCCTTTGCCAGCACAAGCATCTGGGTGGACCTGTTAGGATTTATCTGTCTGATACTCTGTGCTGCAGCCATCTGGTTCGTGCTCTCGCTGACCATCAGGGAAAAGAAAAAGCGCAGATATGGTTCTTATAGCCGACCATATAGTACATCAAGTGATTTTGACAGACACCGTGGGCGCACTTCCATCATCATGTTGCTGCTTACAGGTCTGCTATTCCTTCCTATCAGAGGAGGCGTAACGGTTTCTACCGCCAATACCGGCAAAGTATATTTCAGTCAGAATAGTTACGTAAACCATTCGGCAGTGAACCCGATGTTCAGTCTGATGGAGTCTCTTGCTCATCAGGAGAATTTCGCTGAGCAGTATCGCTTCATGGACGAGAAGGAAGCAAATAAGATTTTCGCCACCATGACCAGTCAAAGCGATGAAAATACCTATCCACTGCTCAAGCCAGAGGCCATGAGGGGAACACCCGATATACTTCTCGTGATCATGGAAAGCTTCGCCAGCGACCTCATGCCGTCTATGGGAACACAGAAGGATGTGGCTGTACAACTGGACTCAATAGCCCGCCAGAGTATACTCTTCACCCGGTTCTATGCCAACAGTTTCCGCACCGATAGAGGACTGGTTTCCATCCTGAGCGGTTATCCAGCGCAGCCTACTACCAGCATCATGAGGTATCCTGCCAAGACAGCCCATCTGCCTTCCATCGCCAGATCATTGGTCAACCAGCGTCATTATCAGACCTCTTATTATTATGGAGGAGATGTGGATTTCGCCAACCAGCGTTCCTACCTGATATCACAGGGATTCCAGAAGATTATCTCGGATGCAGATTTCCCAATAGATGAAAAGCTCAGCAAATGGGGCGTTCACGATCATCTGGTAGCCAACAGACTGATGGATGACATCCGAAAGGAGCAGAACGGAGCTCCGAAATTCAGAGTTTTCCAGACCTCCAGCAGTCATGAGCCTTTCGAAGTGCCTTACCGCAGACTGAAAGACCAGCGACTCAATGCCTTCGCATATACAGACAGTGTGGTGGGAAGCATCATCAGGCAATACAGTAAACTGCCACGCTGGAAGAACACGATCGTAGTGTTGGTGCCAGACCATGTGGGAGCCTATAAAGAGCATCTGGACAATTTCGACAGAAGCCGCTATCAGATACCGCTTATCATAGCCGGTGGCGCCATCGCCAAACCGATGAAGATCAATCTGATAGGAACCCAGCACGACATTGCAGCTACGCTCTTAGGACAGTTGGGTATCAAGCACGATGACTTCCTGTTCTCCAAGAACATGCTGAGCGATGCCACACCGAAATTTGCCTTCTTCACCGTGCCGGATGCCTTTGGGGTCGTCACAGAAGAAAACTCAATCATATATGACAACAAGGCAGGGAAAATAGTGTATGACAAGGGCAAGAAAGGCTATAACCTGAAACGTGGCCAGGCCTACCTGCAGAAACTTTACGATGACATCAGTACAAAATAAAACTTAAACATGAACGAAATCATTAATTATCTGAATCAAATAGACACAAATATATTCCTGTATTTCAATGGTCTCCACAACCATTATTGGGATTACTTCATGACCATGTATTCTGACAGGTTTGTCTGGATACCATTCTACGCAAGCTTCCTGTATGTGATGCTGCGCAATTTCCATATCAAGGAAACAGTCACTTGTCTGCTGGTCATCGTCGCCATTATATTCATCTGCGACCAGACAGCCTCTACTCTCCTCAAACCGATGATAGGGCGCATGCGACCAAGCAACCCCGACAATCCGATCTCGCCGATGGTGCATGTCGTATTCGGGTATCGCGGTGGCAGATATGGATTTCCGTCCTCCCACTCAGCCAACGCCTGGAGTATGGCATTCTTTGCAATGTTTCTTGTGAAGCGCACCAAGCTGACGGTATTCCTCACCATCTGGGCGCTGCTGATGAGCTACTCCCGCATCTATCTCGGAGTGCATTATCCAGGCGATCTATTTGTGGGCATGCTCATCGGACTGATTACGGCTACTGCTTCATACTATGTCTTCCGATATTTCGCAAGAAACTATACAGACAAGTTTAAGCCGGGTGGCATGCAACTCAAATATCAGAGATACCCGATATATACAGGACTTATTTCCATTTGGGTGATGCTGACAGTCAGTGGAATCTTAGCTTACATCAATTAAGAGTTAAATTTAAGCAACAATAATTTAGTTACACAAAATCTTTAACGTATGAAAAAGTCAATTATGATGGCCCTCTGCATGGGCATGTTGGTATTCGCAGCATCTTGCGACAACAAAAAGGCAGAAACAAAAGCAGAACCTGCTAAAGTAGAAGTAGAAGTTATCACAGACTCTGCATTCCAGCAGAAGGCTGCAGGTGACTATGCAAGTCTTGACCAGAAGACTGTCATCACTTTGAACAGCGACTTTACTGTTACCACAAAGAACTACAAGAAGAACTACTACAAGTGGGAGTTCATGGTACAGCCACAGGGTTCTGAAGCAAACATCATGCTCGCAAGCAAGGGTATGGATACAGATATCAAGGATCAGGCAATCATCGATGTTGAGGAAGGCAAGATCGTAGTTAACAACGAGACATTCCGCAAGGCTGCCAAGTAATTCAAAAAGAAATAGCCTATGATTGTTTTTCCATGTGCCAAGATCAACCTTGGCTTGAACATCGTAAGCAAAAGAGAGGATGGTTACCATAATCTGGAAACCGTCTTCTATCCCATCCCACTGTATGATGCATTGGAAATCAAATACATGGATGAGAAATTTCCGAGCGATACTGCCTGCGATCTGAAGGTGACAGGCAATGCTGTGGATTGTGATGAGCAGAAAAATCTGGTGGTAAAGGCTTACCATATTCTGGCAGCCGACTACCAGTTGCAACGCATTCACACTCACCTCTACAAGCATATCCCCTCTCAAGCCGGTCTTGGCGGCGGTTCTTCGGATGCAGCCTTCATGATCAGACTTCTCGATGAGCGTTTCCGTCTCAATATCGGTAATCCGGAAATGGAACGTTATGCAGCCCGACTGGGTGCCGACTGTGCTTTCTTTATCGAAGCAGAACCTGCTTATGCGGAGGGTATCGGAGATGTGCTGATGCCTGCAGATGGTCCTGATGGCAATCTGCATGGATACTATCTTTGTGTCGTAAAACCTGACGTTGCCGTAAGCACCAAGGAGGCTTACAGTGCCATCACCCCAAAGAAACCAGCCAAGAGCTGCCGTGATATCGTGCGCCAACCGATAGAAACCTGGAAAGAAGAACTAGTCAATGATTTCGAGGAACCTATCTTCAAGATGCACCCGGAACTGGCAGCCATCAAGCAGAAACTTTACGACCAAGGTGCAGTCTACGCCTCCATGAGCGGTAGCGGAAGTGCCCTCTATGGTATCTTCAAGGAAGAACCAAAGGGAATCGAAGAACAGTTTGACGGCATGTTCTGCGAAGTGATGAAACTGTAGCAGAAAGCTGGAATCAGATCAGTAAAGAAACTCTAAAAGGAAATAAACATGAATGAAGAAACTCATCAGAAACTGATGAAGATCAAGCGAAGTTTTCGCCTCTTAATGAGTGGTCCAACCTCTCAGTCGATGACCCAAAAAGGCTTAGGCTATAAGATCAACTGGGGCGTACCTTTCATAGAACTGAAGAAGATGGCCTTGGAATATGGCAAGGATTATGAACTGGCCATTGAACTCTGGAAGGAAGACATCCGTGAATGCAAGATTCTTGCCACCCTCATCATGCCGGCAGAGAAGATGCTGCCAGAGATCACAGACATTTGGATGGAACAGGTCAAGAGCCAAGAAATGGCTGAGATGCTGGCATTCAATCTTCTGCAGCATGTGGATTATGCTCCTGCCATTGCCTATGAGTGGATTGCCACAGACAAGACGCTTTATGAGATAGCAGGATTCCAACTGTTAGCAAGACTTTTCGCCAACGGACAGGAAGCTAACGAGAGAGGCATCAATGAGTTTCTCGACCAGGCTGCAGTTGCCTTACAAGGCGATAATATGGGTATCAAGCATGCTGCTGCCAACTGTGTATTGCGCTTTGCTGACCTCGGTGAAGAATACGAAAAGATTGCTCGCGCTGCCCTGAAGGGTATTTTTGAATTATAAAACTTAATCCAAGAAGAAAAAGAAATCCCCCGCTCCACAAGAATCGCTTGATTCTGATGAAGCGGGGGAATTTTATATCCTACTATGAAAATAGAATCAGTATCATTGCAGATTTAATTCTTTTTTCCTTTTCTTTTCAGTTCCAGCTTTGGAATCTTCACTTTCTGTCCCGGTTTTATCTCAGAACATCCGTTAATGGCCTGCATATAGCATTCCATGCCAGGCCCCAAATAGAGTTTACTCAATCCTGCTAAAGTCTGACCACTCTTAGCCGTCACGGTCTTTTCTACACCCACGATACGATAAGCGCCTGTTCTGATGCGAGGATCGTTGAGATACACAGAAGCCTTTTCAGCCATTTTCACGGCATTATTAGCTTGAGCCATCCGGATGCTGTCCTGCTTGGCCTTTTTCTTCATTGCCAACTGAGCATGGTCTGTCTGCTCATTGTTTGCCTGAGCACCATTAGCCAGAACGTTCTCTGCGTCAGTTTTATCATCCGAGGAAGCAACAGACTTCGCTGTATCCACAGGAGCAACTACCGTTGGCTTAGGTTTTGGTTGAGGCTGAGGTTTGATAGCCTTCAACTGCATCTCCATCTGCTCTTGTCGAGCCTGCATTTTGCCGTAAATAAAGGCAAACCAGCATAGGCCACCCAACAGAGCAACAAAGACCACAGATACCAAGGCGACCACATATTTTGGTATCACGAGATGGTGATGGTCTGAAGCATAAGCTTCGTCTTCATCGAGTGTCTCGTCATATTCTGGCTGCTTCTTGTTCTCCACATTCGATTGCGAAACGACAACCTTCGCCTCTGCAGGCGTTTTCTCAACGTGGGCTTCTGCTGCTTTTGGGAGTTCTGCCTCTTCTTTAACTTTTGCTTCTTCCACCCTTTCTATTTCTTCTGCTTCAGATTTATTTTCCTTCAAATGAGAAATCAGCATTCCAACTTCTTCCGGAATACCGTTTTCTTCAGTCTTAGAAATAGTATCATCTGAAGTTTGAGAGATATTATCTTCGGAAGTCTCAGAAATATCATCTTCTGATATCTCAGCGTTTTTCAATTCTGAAGACAAAGCAACCGTTTCTTCTGAAATCGGAGTATTTACTTCCTGAGACAGTTCATCCTTCTGTCCACCTTCCTGAGACTGCAACTCTGCATCCAACAGACTCTCTTGAGACTTCTTTGCCTCCTGAGACAAATCTTCATTCAGTTCAACCTCCTGAGAATGCTCTTCCTCCTGAGACAGTTCTTCTTTCTGAGGCTGTTCCGCATTCTGCTCCTCTTGAACCACCTCTTCATCATGGCATTCCTGCTCTTTCTGAAGCTGCAGTTCCTCTTCTTCCCTTTCCATATTGGCGAATTTCTCGTCAATATCAGAGAAATCGATACCATCATTCACCACAACGGTTTCGAATTGGGCAAAAGGTTTGTTGATGATTTCTTTCAGGATATTATCCGGAGTAAAAGAAATCTTATCGCGCCCCTCTATCAGGATTCGCTCACCGGTATTGACATCCACGCTCTCCCTATCTTTCACGGAAGTAATCTTGAAGGTACCCAGCCACTTCATTTTCAGCAACTTGTCCTCCTGGATGCCGTCACCAGCAACCTCAAACATGGTGGCAATAAAGCGCTCAGCCTCAGCCTGGGTAAGTCCACGCTTGCTGGCAACAGCCTTAGCCAAAACAGACAAACTCGACTTACTCATCTTCCTCCCCTCCATTATTTATTTTTTCCTTGACGGAAGCAACAGGTCGGAATCCGAGCACAAGTTTCGGAGGAACCAGCTGGCGCTTCTTCGTAAGCGGATTGACCACTACGCGCTCCAGTCGTTTCTTCACCTCAAAGGTGCCGAAATCAGGAATCGTCACCTGTTCGCCCTCTTCAAACTGAGTTATCATCGCATCAATCACCTTTCTCACAAGGCGTTGAGTATCCTCCTGTGAGAAACCGGTTTTGCGAGCCAGCTCAGCGATGTATTGTTTATTGTTCATCTTATATCAATTCTCCATAAAAGATCCTTAGACCAATTCTCCATACAGATCAAACTCTTCACTTGAAGTAATCTTCACGTCATAGAAGTTACCCACTCTCAGTCGCTTGGTGGCAGGAATCAGCACCTCAGGATCCACCTCAGGAGAGCAGAATTCCGTTCTACCGATATAATAGTCGCCTTCCTTGCGATCGATGATGACCTTGAGCACCTTGCCCACCTTTTCAGCTTCCACTTCAGCACTGATATCCTGCTGAAGCGCCATCAACTGATCCAGTCTGCTCTGCTTCACTTCCTCCGGAACATCATCTTCATAATGCTTGGCACTGTAGGTACCTTCCTCTTCAGAATAAGCGAAAGCACCCATGCGCTCAAACTTCGCCCATTTCACGAACTCCATCAGTTCCTGGAAATCCTCCTCAGTTTCTCCCGGGAAACCGACGAGCAGAGTGGTTCGGATATGAATGCCCGGCACCTTTTCTCTGATAGCCTGTATCAGTTCCATCGTCTCCTTCTTGGTCACATGGCGATGCATACGGTCGAGCATGTGGTCACTGATATGCTGCAGTGCGATATCGAGATACTTGCAGACATTTGGCTTTTCGCGCATCACATCAAGCAAATCCATCGGGAACTGGT
The DNA here is from genome assembly GCF_003461825.1 of Prevotella sp. AM42-24. Taxonomy (NCBI): domain Bacteria; kingdom Pseudomonadati; phylum Bacteroidota; class Bacteroidia; order Bacteroidales; family Prevotellaceae; genus Prevotella; species Prevotella sp. AM42-24. The sequence goes on from NZ_QTXV01000075.1 coordinate 10,429, forward strand.
TTGGATAAGCATAATGCAGGCGAATCCACTTAACACCAGGGATATCAGCCATGTCGGAAATCAAATCCGTGATATGATGCTTACCATCGATATCAAGCCCATAATAGGTAAGTTCCTGGGCGATAATCTGGAATTCCTTCACACCATCCGCTACCATTTCGCGAACTTCCTGCAGAATTTCCTCCTTCGGGCGGCTTACGTGCTTGCCGGTAATAATCGGAATAGCGCAATAGGCGCAATGGCGGTCGCATCCTTCGGAAATCTTCACGTAAGCATAGTGTCGTGGTGTGGTGAGATGGCGACGACCATTACAAGCAGGCACCTCAGCCTTTCCCAGTTCACTGAGAAGAAGCTTGTAGTTATACTTGCCGTAAAACTTATCAACTTCAGGAATTTCAGCTTCAAGTTCTTTCTGATAACGCTGTGAGAGACAACCCATGACATAGAGTTTTCTAACCTTACCTTCTTGCTTGCGCTGCACAAATTCCAGGATCGTATCAATGCTTTCCTGCTTGGCATCCCCGATGAATCCACATGTATTGATGACTGCGATTTCACCCTGTGGGCGCTTGGAATCGTGCACGCAGTGATAGCCGTTTGCCGCAAACTGCTTCATCAGCAACTCGCTGTCCACCAGATTTTTGGAGCAGCCCATCGTAATTATATCGATTTCGTTCTTTTTCACGTTTTCTTAATCTACCGTTTTATTTCTAATTTTTGAAAATCACCAAGCCGTCTTATAGAGAGGACCTTGTTCCGTTTATATAGAGAGAAGAAAGACAGACGCGTCTTTGTATTTCACTGAAAATAGTCCTTGCATTGGAAAGAGGACTTAATCTTTCTTGAAGAGAGAATCTACAAATTCTTTCTTATTGAAGAGCTGCATATCCTCCATTCCCTCACCCAGTCCGATGTACTTCACAGGCACCTTCAACTGGTCTGAGATCCCGATTACCACACCACCTTTGGCAGTACCATCAAGTTTGGTGATAGCCAAGGATGTAATGTTAGTGACTGCAGCAAACTGCTTAGCCTGCTCAAACGCATTCTGTCCGGTACTGCCATCGAGCACGAGCATCACCTCATCAGGAGCCTCAGGCAAAACCTTCTTCATGACATCCTTGATTTTCTTGAGCTCATTCATCAGTCCCACCTTGTTGTGCAGTCGTCCGGCAGTATCAATCAGCACCACGTCGGCGCCATTAGCCTTAGCACTCTGGAGGGTATCGAAGGCAACAGAAGCAGGATCAGAACCCATCTGCTGCTTCACCACAGGCACCCCAACTCTCTCTCCCCAGATGCAGATCTGCTCAACTGCAGCTGCACGGAAGGTATCAGCGGCACCGAGATAAACCTTTTTGCCAGCCTTCTTAAACTGGTAAGCCAACTTGCCGATGGTAGTAGTTTTACCTACACCATTCACACCAACAACGAGAATGACATAAGGTTTGTGATCGGAAGGCAAATCCCAATCGTCATTATCATCAGAATGATTTTCAGAGAGCAGATTAGCGATTTCCTCGCGGAGGATTCTGTCAAGTTCAGAGGTAGAAACGTACTTATCACGAGCAACTCTCTCTTCGATGCGGTGGATAATTTTCACCGTAGTCTCCACACCGACATCAGAGGTAATCAAAACCTCCTCCAGATCGTCGAGTACATCATCATCAACGGTTGATTTACCTGCTACAGCACGTGCCAACTTACTGAATACACTCTCCTTGGTTTTCTCGAGTCCTTTGTCGAGAGTTTCCTTTTTCTTATTATTAAAAAAACCGAATAATCCCATAAGATATAATATTTTCTGCAAAGATAATAGAAAAAGCTAACAACACCAAATTATATTGCAACTTTTTCATAGAAACAAGGAGAAATGACAAATGAGAAAGATTAAAGAATGAGAAATGAGAAATGCCAAATGAGAAAGATTAAAGAATGACAAATGAGAAATGACAAATGAGGAAGGAGAAGGAAAGTAAAAGAAAAAAAAGGAAAATCGGGTAGGAGGTAAATGCTAATCATAAAAGGCATTTGC
>NZ_QTXV01000076.1:0-12449 GCF_003461825.1 Prevotella sp. AM42-24
CATTATAGTCATAAATTAATACTTGAATATAAAAATACCATCGGAGATACCTCTTTGCAGGTGAAGCTGAATGGTTCGCTTGATGGCTGCGACCGATGAGGGAGCAGCCTGGAAATATAAAGAGAGAAGCATTAGACAATACTTCTCTCTTTATATTATTGGTATTTTTACCAAAAAGATTACATTATTATTTATGTTTTGCCCTCTTGAATTTCACATATTCGGGAGCCAAGACCTTAATATCATAACTATCAGAATTATCATATTTGTTCCGGCAATAAGAAAGTATTCTCTTCAATTCCTCGTGGCATTCTTCACGCTGCAAGGCTGAATAATTAGAGCAATACTTGGAATCCTTATCTGCATATTTTACAAACATTCCTGCACTATCATTGCAACCGAAACAAGTTATATTATAGATAGGCTCTGTTGTTCTCATAAAAACCATATCACCAATTATAAGATATTTACCTGCTTTTTTCTTTATCTTGGCTTTAGAAGTAGCATCACCTATATCACCCGACCAACGGCAATCATTGTAATAATCATACCCCCATATTGCATGTTGCCAATCCATTGTGTTTACAGTTTCGTTTTGTTCCAAAGGGTAATCAGTTCTTTTTATGTCACGCCATTGAGCATTGCGATATAGTTTACCTTTAAACACTCTTATCTCACATTCCTCACAGTCATAACTTTTGACCACCATCACAACAGGTGCATCTTCCTTGCTGCATTCCCTGATGTTTACAGATGTAGAACTTTTAACCTCACGTACTCTTAACTTCTTACAACGAGGAGTAGGCAAATACTCCTCGTTGTAGCTAAAACTGATATACTGTTTCATATCGTCAGTATTATTTAATCCTCTATTTTTAATATTACATCCATATCATTCTCGAAGAAGATTTGTGTTTGGTATGTCTTACCAAACACACGTTCCAATATCTCCTTGAACTCTTCGGCTTCATTTTCATTAGGTGAAAACCACAAGTACATTCCTTTTGGAACGTGCTTTTTACAATCATAGCCATGACGAAATACATTTATTGTATTATTGTCAGCATCGTCATATTTAACTTCTACAAACGAATAATAGTCTGTGAGTGCATGAATATCACATTCATATATAATTTTTGATAAATCTGTTGCTTTCATATCTTTTATAATTTAATTATTGTATATTCCTTGATAACACTTGCCAGGGCATCTGCCGATTCGGCAAGTATAGTAATCATAATCTTGTGATAATGGAGAGTAGTGATAAACATTATGTTTGCAACCTCTACATATCTTATCTTGTAAATCCGTAATCATTGCTCTTCATCTTAACGTAGCTGGTTTACTCTGCAAGGCTCAATAACCCATTCATAAGACAAACCGCTGCACTGGCTTTGATTCATTCTTCGCAAATCATCCGCTTGTTCTTCTGTGATAGGCTCGCTCTTCAACTTCATTAGTTTTTTGATACTAACCTCTTTGTTTGTCCCGATGTATACCAAATCCTTGCTATCATGTGAGTTCCAATTATCTGTACGATAAAAGAGAAATACTTTCATACTTCAAAATTTAAAAGATTCAACCCAATTAAATAATATAGTTGTTCAAGACTATTTTTTTGCCCATTGTTCAAAATCTTTAGCATACTTCTCATTAATCAAGAGAACATCTCCTCCATAAAAAGTCGGAGCATAGCTAATAATATTTGTGGCTCTTATTTTATTCATTTTGTCCCATATTGCTTGTAGCATTTTCAAGTTTTCACTTGTTGGAACATAACCAAAAAAGAACCCATTGCCGAGCTTGCCATCAGGATTACGTACTACTCTGCCAAAGCAACCGCACTCTTCCCCATTCTTGACGGTGTCTTTCAAAAACTCTTTTTCAGTCTCTGAAAGCTCTGTAAGACAGGTACTAATATTGAAATCATTTATTTTTGCCATACTTCAATAATTTTAAATGGTTCAACATAAAATTTATTCTGGATTTCCTGATTCATCTGCCTTTTAAGGACTTTCCGTTTCGTTCAATCCGAGATTTTTTTTAGAATCATTCCGGCATAACCGTCATCACCTAAGCCTTTTTACGTGCTTTATAAGATGGCAGCCCAATAAGGCAGTAAGCCAAACAATCGGTAGAGAATTTTTGTAGAATACCCAATCTCTGATTGCGGAAGTCTGCTGCAAAAAATCTTCGCCGATAGGGAGAGCATCGACTGGTGTTTAGTGTCTGCCTGGGCTGCCATACCTTTGCACTTAAAAAGCTGGCGGTGATGGTTAACGGCACAACCTATGCTAAAAAAATTGAGGTTGAACACAAGAAACGGAAACATAGTTATAGATATAAAAAAAATAAACTGCCGTTTTTTAACATTTTAAGCAATAAATAAGCCTTTTATTAATTTATTAATGTTAATATAAGAGAAACATTAATTTTTTGCTTATTTTTAGAAAAAAAAGCATTTACTTTGCAGCCAATTTCATATTAGTAACGAAAAAATAGATATTTATGAGTGCATTCGGAATTTTTGCAGCGATACTGACATTTGTATATGTCATCTATTATGCAGTAATGATAAGCATGGATTTGTTTGGCAACAAGAGCCAACAAAAAGATAATGTAGAAGTCATTGCTTCGCTTGACAACAAGCATAATGAGGAAGCAGTTGACGAGACTCCTACATTTGTTGACGAAGAAGGTGTCACAGATCCAATAAAAGCACCTGCTGAAAACGCCGATACTACAGTCTCGGAGGATGTAAAGCAGGAAGTGTCTGAGGAAGACATTGCTTCTGCCGACAACAATATTCTTTACCAAGAAGCAAAGGCTGCAAAAGACAAAGCAGCAGAATTACAAATTCATTCTGATGCGGACTTAAATGTAGATCAATTTGATGATTGGTTCAGAAATAGTTTGATTGAAAAGGAATCTGCAACTGAAAGCTTCTCTTAATATATATGGCTATGAAGGGAAAGAAATACATATTTCTATTATTGGCTTTGTTACTCTTTACCCAAGAGACATTTGCCGTTTGTGGCTCTACCGATTATAGCGGTAGCAGTGGAAGACTATATAATATGGTTGTATATGTACTGGCAATGTGTTCCTATGTAATGCAGCTCATGTATGCCATCGCCACCTTGTTTTCACTCTATAGTGCAACAAGCATTTATATCAAAATGCAAGCTGGAGAAGAAGGCTTTACAAAAAGCATCATTATGCTTGTAGGTTCAATTCTGTTTCTGTTGAGTGCGACAATTGTGATGCCAGCTTTCTTCGGTTTCAACTATGGTGTAACAGATAGATTATTTTAATTTTTAATTTACATATATTTTAAACAAAAAATGAATCAAACAATTGTAAAGTTCACGGCTTGCGCTCTGGGAGCGGCAGCCGTAGCCTTCAAGAAGGCAAAGTCTTTGGTAAAGAACCCTCGTGTGGCAATGGTTGCAGCATTCTTGCTCGTATTCACCGTTTCTACATTTGCTCAGGACATCGATTCTGGTGTTAAGGCAATTAATTCTTCAACCGAATCTTTGAAGAAGTATGTGCCTGTCGTTACTAATCTTTGCTATGCCTTGGCTGGTATCGTTGCCATCATCGGTGCAATTTCTGTTTACATCAAGATGAACAATGAGGAGCAGGATGTCAAGAAGAGTATCATGATGATCGTTGGTGCTTGTATCTTCCTCATCGCCGCTGCACAGAGTTTGCCATTGTTCTTCGGTTTGTAATCGTCGAGTATGGCAGAAGAAAGGGGCGATTACCCAGACTACCCAGTATTCAAGGGGCTTCAAAAGCCCCTTGAATTTCTGGGTCTTCGAGGTAGATACATTTATTGGGCAGCAGCCACGGTTGGTGGAGGTCTTCTTTCATTTCTGATAGGCTACATCGTCTTTGGCTTCTTGGTTGGTCTGGTTTTGATAACATCAATTTTGGGATTCGGTGGTGCTATGATATTCATTAAGCAGCACAAGGGGCTTCATTCAAAGAAGTCACCTACAGGCATTTTCATTTTTGCCCATTCTTCCCGATATTGATGTTTTTTATGTAAAGTTAATATATATGGTTGTTATTATTGTTATACTCGTATTCGTTTCCATCCTTTCAGGAATGGCTCTTTCCATTTGGGCATTTGGCACTGGTAGCAAAAGAGCCAAGATATTCGAGGATATCTATTTCAGCGTCGAGGATGTAGAGAACAAAGGAATCATCTACACCAAGAAAGGAGATTATTCGGCTGTATTGGAAATGGAGAATCCGATAAAGAAATATTCAGCCGACACAGATAGCTATTATGATTTTACAACTCTCATGGCATCAGTCATACAGGTGCTTGGAGAGGGCTATGCCCTGCACAAGCAGGACGTTTTTGTCAGAAAAAACTTTGACATGAGCAGAGTTGCAGCCAAAAAGAAGAAAGGTAGTAAGAAAGCCTTTCTTTCTGAGGCGTACTTCCGTTTCTTCAACGGACGTGAGTACACAGAGGCAACAACTTATCTTATTATTACACAAAAAGGAAAGAAAGGAGGCATCCACACCTACGATAACTCCAAGTGGAGAGATTTCCTTGTGAAAATACAAAAAGTATCTGACCGATTGAAGAGCGGTGAGATAACTTGCCGTTTCTTATCGGCTGCGGAATGCAAAGAATATGCAGACCGATTCTTTGCTTTTGACTTTAAGAATAAGAATATATCCATGACCGACTTCAAGGTTGACAGTGAGAAGATAGGCATGGGAAATAAACAAATAAAGGTATATAGCCTGTTGGACGTTGACAATATTGGATTGCCTGGCAATATACGTCCTTATACAGATGTGTCTGTCAACAATGCTGTAATATCACAAGACTTGTTGGCAGACATCGATCATGTGCCTGGCGTGGATTCTATAGTTTATAATCAAGTTATCTTCCTTCCTAATCAGAAGAGGGAAATGATGAAACTTGATAAAAAGAAGAACCGTCATGCCTCTATACCGAACCCGAACAATCAGATTGCCGTTGAGGACATCAATGCTGTACAGAATGAGCTTGCACGAAACGGAAAAATCCTCGTATATGCCCATTATAATCTAATCGTACAGACAAGTTCCGATTATGATTTTCAGAAGGTAACCAACAGCTTGGAGAATATCTTTGCAAGATACAACATACATATATCCAAACGAGCTTACAATCAGTTGGAGTTATTTGTGGCAAGTTTCCCCGGTAATTGTTTCCGTTTAAATCAAGACTACGACCAGTTCCTTACATTATCAGAAGCAGCCTTGTGTCTTATGTACAAGGAACGTCAAGCCGTTGGTGACGATTCTGCTTTGAAATGTTACTATACCGACCGTCAAGGTTTGCCGTTGGCTGTTGACACATCGGGAAAAGAGGGAAAGAAGAGATATACCAATAACTCAAATTTCTTTGTTTTGGGTCCGTCTGGTTCCGGCAAATCATTATCATATGGACTAAAACGCATCGAAAAGAACTCCAAACAAAACTTAGAGAAACGTCATAAATAGCTCATTTTCAATACATATTCATTAACATAACGCTCCAACCGCCTATTGCGAGTTTCATCCGTTTATAGTAATTTTGTACCACGGTTGTACCATGGGCAGAGGGACACACGGTTCTTAATGAGGGTTCTTATTTCCTCTTATTTCCCCTTGTTTCCTCTTAAAAGTTTCCGTCAAGGACCATCCCCCATGAGTCACTGCAAAATTCAAAAATAACGGTAAAAATGAATACTACAACTCGCATTCCAATCGTGCTGATGTCCGTAGAGGAAACAGCGCAGGCAGTAAGCATCAGCGTCAAGACAGTACGCAGTCTTATTCGTCAAGGCAGGCTAAGAGCCGTAAATTTCGGTACACGCATGACCAGGATCTATTTGCAAGACCTTCTTGAAATAGCCAAGGGACAAGGTTATCAGGTGGTTCTCCCTTCTTCCCTATCGTTAGAAGGAGCAACGTCCAAGAAAGCACAGAGGCTAAAAGATGCCGAGACTGGCTCAGTCAACAAGTTGGCAAAGTGTCGCAAGACTCCCAGGGCTGGTGAAAGAGCACCTGATGGAGTAACCCACGACACCCATTACACAATGGCAGAGGTGTTGAGCACCTTTAATATCAAGTATGGAAGATTCTATGAAGTCCGCAATCGTTACCAACTCCAGTCAGTTCACGCATGGGGAACGACCTGCTTCAAGAAAGAAGACGTGGAAAGGGTTATCGGGCTTTATAATGAAGAACAGGGTAAGAACATTTCCGATGACTGGTACACCTGCTTCGACATCATGAAACTCTACGGATTAGGCAAGACACAGGTACGCAGATTTGCGGAGACCCATGGAGTGAGAATCCGAAAGTTCAAAGGCGGAAGAGCCAACTACTATCTGAAAGCAGACTGGGAGGCTGCACGCAAGAAGGCAGAGAAAAGCAGTACTACGACCAAGGCAAAACGGAAGTGAGACACAAGTCAAGAGATGGTTCAAACAAACTCATATACGACCCATGCCGTTGCAATTGCTATGCAGCACCCATCCATGTCGGTCGAAACAAACCCACAACGCAGAGTAACGGATATAAGACAAAAAACGCATCCAATACCTGCTTTTAGTCTGATTTTGAGCGTAAAATCATACTCAAAAGCAAATTCAGGTTAAATTCTGGCTGTATTTGAAGCCATCTTTGCTTTTCTCTTTTCACGGCAATCTAACTTTGCATCGGATTTGAGAGTTAAAGCGTTGCGACCATGGCTATTCGCATCCACAGATACACATCGGTAAGAATAATAAAAGAATAACAATATGACGAACATTTGTACAAAGGTCACCGTGCGGAAACGACCTATCAAGAACGGACAGACTTCCCTCTATCTGGATTTCTATCCTCCAATCCGCAACCCGAAGACAGGCAAGCTCTCACGCAGGGAGTACCTTGGTCTTTACATCTACACCAACCCTGTTGAACGCTTTCAGCAGGAGTACAACAAAAGTATGATTCAGAAAGCGGAAATCATCAAGTGCCGCAGGACTGAGTCCATCATCAATGAGGAGTATGGCTTCCTCGACCGCAACAAGGGCAAGGAGAGCTTCTTGGAATATTTCAAGAACCTCATGATTGAGCGTGGCAGCAGCCAGAACTGGGCAACCGCCTACATGCACTTCCACAATTACACGCATGGCGAGTGCCGCTTCTGCGACCTTACCGTTCCGTACTGCCAGGGATTCCTCGACTACCTGTTGTCGGATGCCTGTATGCACAACGGCAAGCGCATGATGGGAACAACAGCCAACAACAACCTTACCAAGTTGAAGTGCATCCTTGCCATCGCATACGAGGACGGACTGCTCAAAGAGAATATCGCCAAGAAACTTGTGCGTGCCAAGGCTCATGGCAACAAGCGGCAGTTCCTCACCAAGGAAGAGTTGTTGCAGTTGTCTCAGACTCCTTGCAAGAGTGATGTCCTTCGCCGTGCAGGTCTCTTCTCCTGCCTTACAGGTCTTCGCCTTTCTGACTGCATCAGACTCCAGTGGGAGAATATCGTCAAGTTGGCTGATGGCGGCTGGGGAATGGACATTATCACAAAGAAGACTTCCACCGCTGCAATCCTGCCTATCAGCGAAGAGGCTTTGCAGCTCTGTGGCGAGCGAAGCACTGGACAGGTGTTCAAGAATCTCACGAACAGTACAGTGGCATTGTATCTCAAACCGTGGATAAAGGCTTCCGGCATCGAGAAACACATCACCTTCCACTGCTTCCGTCATACCTTTGCCACCTTGCAGTTGGCAGAGGGAACGGACATCTACACCGTGAGCAAGCTGCTTACCCATAGCAATCTTGCCACTACTCAGGTGTATGCCGATGTGGTGGACGAACTCAAACGTGATGCGGCAGAACGTATCTCGCTCAAAATACCAACAAAGGAAGAGAGTGACCAGACATAAGTGAAAAACATAATCAGGATAACAAATGGAAGAAAACAAATCATTATCGTTCGACCAACTGCCCAGTGCAGTTGGCGAACTTCTGACAAAGGTCAATACGATGATGACTCGTCTTGATGACATTGGTCAGAGAATAGGCAATGCTCCGAGCGAGAATGACCATGTTCTTATGGACATCAGAGAGGCAAGTGCCTTCGTCCGAAAGAAAGTCTCATCGCTTTATGCTTACACATCTGAAAGGCGCATTCCTTTCTACAAGAGAGGGAACACGCTCTACTTCTTCAAAGACCAGCTGATAAAATGGATTGAGGCAGGTGGCTCATGGGACAAGCCTTACGAATCGACCCAGGAGGAACAGGCAGACTTCGAGGCTCATCTGGCAATGTTGCAGAAAAGCAAGAAGAACAAGCCTGCCTCCATGAAGAGGGTCAAGGGCGAGAAAAATCCTGATGGGGAAGAATGGCATGACGGATAAGAGAATCATGTAATCTACTTTTTACGAAAGGGGAAAGAGAAACTATTCATTCTTTCTTTGCTGAGTAATCCGTTTCACTAATAATCAGTTTTTCAAGATGAGTAACCAAAGCATAAAATACGGAATCCTGCTGACCAAGGAACAGCTCGATTTCTTGAAGGATGACAGGCAGGGCTTCCACCGCATGACCGCCTTCGGCACTTTTGTATCAATGGCATCCACCAAGCCAAGTGTTTATCTGAAGACAGGCTTCTCCGCTTCTCTCTCCATCGGGCAGTTTGCCATCTCTACCGTTGAGCTGTCTGCCCTTTGGAAGTGTGACCGCAAGACAGCGGCAAAGGTGGTGGAACTGTTCAATCAGGTGGGCATCCTCTCAACCGAGAGGAACAACCGCACCTCCATACATACGATACTATGCATCGCCTTCTGGTACGTTGACGGCATCAAGGAAGCCATCAAGAACCCCTTCTACAACCGTCAATCCGTGACTTCCGCCACCCAAGAGAAACTGGTGTCCGATGTCCCATCCGAAACCGTTTACTCTTCGGGAGGCAATCTCTCCAATGGCACAGGGCAGCAGAAAGACAACAGTGTCATTCCTGCCACTGCCGACATTCAGCAGCCCCATGTTCCTGCCTCTTATAATACCTCTTCCCCTTTCGTTAATTCTCATGTTATCGGGGATGGACTTTCAGATCCTTCTCCGATACCACAAGACTTCAAACAAAGGGAAAAGGAAGGTGATGACCATTTTGAGTATGAGGTTGGACAGCCGTCAGAAGATGACTGCAATCAAGGAGAAGGGGCATCACCCATTGAGTTGCTGCCGTCTCCTGTCTATGATGACGAGGGCAACCTCTTGCAGCCACCGCCCCATGAAGGACGATGCGAGGATCACACGGAGAGACATGGCGCGCATATCACCCCAAGTCACTCATGATGTCATCTCTACTTTTCCCTTATTTCGACTATTGACGTTCCCGACAGGCAAGCTATCCAGAAGCCGCTACCTCTATTAGCCGTAGTTTTTTTTCGGAGGTCTAAACAAGAAGTACCAGTGTCAGACGGTTTCGCTTCGCCCACCGCTTCCTACTGGCATTCTTGAATGTTCGCAGGCTCACATTGGCTGTCCTGTTATATCAAGTATAAACTTTATAAACCCCATCTACAATGACAAAAGACAAGAATAACAACACGGAGAAAACCTCAAGGAAGAGACCTCCGAAGACCAGACACATTGACGTTCGTTTCACAGAAGAACACTACGACTTGGTAGTACATAATGCCCGACTGTCAGGCAGGAGCAAGAGCACATATCTTCATGACTTAGGCATCGGACACAAACCTTCCCTACCCATGACCGAAGGACAGGAGGAAGCCTTGAAGGGCTTAATCGGGGCAAGGTCTGAACTGGTTTATGTGCGCAATGCGCTTCATGCCCTGCCACAGACTGAGAGGCTGAAACTCTTCAAGAGAGCCGACTTCATGGAGCGTTGGCTTCAAGGTATCAACACCCTGATAGAGGAATTGAGCCGCATTAGGGACAAATTCTTAGATATGTTATGATAGCAAAAGCATCAGCGATTCAGCATGGGCAGGCAATGACCAATTACGCAACCAAGAACAACCGTGCGGACATCGTCAAGACTAATCATCTTAGCGAGGAGTTGCCACCTATGGGCATGTGGGACGAAATGGTGCTGCATCAGTCCATGTTCAAGCAGAGGTATGCCAAGAAGCCCATCGAACTGACGTCCATCCGCTTTGAGCTTTCACCATCTGAGGAAGAGGCACGGAACTGGACGATGGAAGACTGGAGGAGATTCCTTGACGAGTTCATCCATGAGATGGATGGCATCTCCAAGGTGAACCACATCGGGAAGAAGAAGGGTAAGGCTGCAACTTCGGTCAAGCCGACCAACATAGCCAACTCGCAGTATTTTGCCGCCCTACATCGTGACTCAAAGAGTGGCATTCCCCACCTGCATCTGGTGGTGAACCGCATCGACATGGATGGTAATCTCAATGATGTGAAGTTTATCGGTGAGCGTGCCGTGATGGCTGCGAAAGCTGTCAATCAGAGTCATGGCTGGAAGGATGCCATGGATATTCGTCAGGAGCGTATTGCAGAGGTGACCAAAGCATGTATGGATGTGCTGCGGTCAATGCCGTTCTTTGACTGGGATGAATATGCCGACCGATTGAAGGCAAAGGGATATGACATCGAACTTATCCGTGGCAAGACTGGTCAAGGCAGGGTGCATGGCTATCGCTTCAAGTTCGGAAGAACAACCATCAAGGCATCAGAACTGGGTGTAGGCAGAAATCTCACCGCATCGAAAATCGGTAATACCTTCCGTAAGCTGCACCCACAGCCAACACCTGTTGCAGTTGCTCAAAGACCTTCACCAACTGTACCAAACGCTACCACGGTGGACAGCAGAAGCACAGCAATGCCAAGTGGTCAGTCTCGCACAAGCAATGATGGCAAGCCTGTCCTTTCTGCCAGATTGAGGAAGATTATTGAAGTCGATGGCGAGCGTTTCAACATAGTTATGCCGAGAACTGCATACGACACGATGAACAGTTGTATCGAAGTCCCTGAGAATGGATCTGCAAGCCACAACGACATTCTGAATGTGGCTATGCTGCTCTTCATGGACTACCTCGATGCTGCCACATCAATGTCTGAGTCATGTGGTGGCGGTGGCAGTACTGGCAGTGGTTGGGGACGTGACAAGGATGATGATGACCGTGACTGGGCAAGACGCTGCGCAAGGCAGGCAAACAGCCTCTGCAAGCCGATAAAGAGAGGCATGAAACGATAACTTTCAGTAAAAACAGTATGGGAAAAAACAGGAAAGATGCCACACAGGATGTGCTTAACCTGTACAATCAGATGCAGGAGGACGAGAACATAGAGAGTGGCAAAGACGAAATCAAGGTGACTCTGGAAGAGATAGAATCAGTCAAGAAAGTTCTCAATGACGCAAAGGAGGAACTTGGCAACGCCTATCGGGGATTGGAATCAGCGAAAGTGGCACTTATGGCTGCCCACAGAAGCACAGACAACATCGTTGACGGAATATGCCATGCCATAGTCAAGGCTGAGCAAAGCGACCTCAAAGTAGGTATCAACGATGAAGGAGTTGCCCAGTTGGATAAGCGGAACAACACCGCCATTTCTGCTTTCAAGCAAGCCCTTGACGAGCATGAGAAGCGGATAAACGACCTGTTCACTCACCAGCAGAAAGAGCTTAAACGAATCCGCAATATCGAGGAGGGTGCATACTTCAACGGTAGCACCTATGCCTGGATGTTCGGCTTGGCTTTCCTAAGTTGGTCTATCATCTTTGTTGAAATCACCATTTGGATATGCATCACACTTTTTTAGAAAACTCAAAACATCAGAATCATGACAGACAACGAATACAGCAAGGCAAGAAAAACAGCTGCCGATGCCCTTATCTACTGGGCAAAGACAGGTATGAGACAGTTCACCATGCGTGACGCAGTAAACAACTATCTGGAGGCATGCGGTGCAAACCGCCCCTCCATCGGTGGCGAATAGACCATCCTTGCACACAGAAAAAATGCAGCCAACCGACTGGCGATTGACTGCATATACAATTCATTTTGCAATAAGATTACTTACTTTCCCTCTTTTCCATCGGTTTTATTAGATGAGTTTGTTTTTGTAGTTGCTGTTTTTGATGAGGTTGCTCGTGGAAGAAGAGTTGGATTAGAGCCTATTGACCAACGATTATTCTTCGGTTGCGACGGAGGAACATTTGTGTTTGTGCGACTGGTTTCTTTTCGCTTTTGTTCCGCTTTTCTTTTTTCCTCTGCTCTTCTCCTCGCATTTTCCCGTTCTAAAGCAATGCGATTACGTTCATTAATCTCATGAAGACGTTGATTGTTTATCCTTTGTTGCTCTTGTTGGAATCGTCTCTCATTTTCTTTTCTAATTTGTTCATTACGTTCTTCTTCAAGATATCCTAAATTCCGCAGCATTTTAGTTTAACTTATTTTAT
>NZ_QTXV01000077.1:0-3151 GCF_003461825.1 Prevotella sp. AM42-24
GGCTTTGCAGGGCAGCGTCAAGACACAGACCACCCTTCTCTTCTTCGTGGACGAGCATATCAGTGAACTCAGCACCCATGAGGAACACAGATAAATTCTATATACGGCATCAAAAGCAGCGAAAAAGTTAAAAACAATCCCATTTCTTATAATACAACAAAAATTATTCTTGTATGTGGATTGTTTTTCGTATTTTTGAAATTAGAATTATAAATGAGTATTTTTTAGGGATTATGACTAATAATATACTCATTTTGTGAGTAAAGAGAATGTTGAACATCTAAAAACAGCAATTTATGAAAGCCAAAGGACACAACATCTGCGATACCCTCAAGGCAATTCGCAAACAAATAGCAGATGCTAATGGGATTGACTATTCACCAGAAGAATGCCACTTCACTGGTGAATGCAAGGGAACTTGCCCCAAATGCGAGCAAGATGTGAGATATTTGGAACATGAGTTGCGACTTAGACTGAAAGCAGGGAAGGCTATAAAGGTTGCGGGAGTGGCATTGGGAATAATTGCTCTTGCTGCATCTATTACGTCATGTTCTACACAAAAAGGCTACTATAACTCGACACCACTACTATCAAAGAAAGTTATTCCTATTCGCTTCCAAGAATACACATCCAAAGATTCTATTCTGCTAAAAGATAAAGAATCATTTAGGAAGAAAGGAGTCCTTTTTGTCCAAGGTCATATTATTGACGAAAATACGAAAGAACCGATTGTTAGTGCCTTCATCACAGCTAAACTTTCTGGAAAGAAAACAGCAGCAGACATTGATGGAAACTTCACAATTGAAGTGGAGCCAAAAGATACAATCACCATAAAGTTCATTGGTATGCAAGACAGAATTATCAAACTCTCTGAAATGAACCTCGAAAAGCTCAATGTTATCACTTTGACAGAAAGTGGAGGACTCACAGGAGAAATAGTTGTTGTAAAAAAAGGACATAAGCATAAAAGAAAATAAGCAATGGTAACAAGAGGACGTAACATATGCAATACCCTCAAAGCCATTCGCAAACAAATAGCGGATGCAAATGGGATAGACTATTCACCTGAAGAATGTAATTATAAGGGTGAATGTATGGGAACTTGCCCTAAATGTGAGCAAGATGTAAGAGACTTGGAATATGAGCTGCACCTTAGACAAATGGCAGGAAAAGCCATTAAGGTAGCAGGCATAGCAGCAGGACTTGTCGCTATGACAGCTTGTTCGGATGGAAAGGTACAAAGTATATCTCCTGATGCTACTAAAAGTGAACTTAATATAGTGAAAAAAGAAGAGCCTAAACCTGGAGACGGACAATTGGAAGGAGATATATCGCTTAGTGATGAGGCTAAACATGCAGAAGAAGAAAATAGAAAACTAGGAGAGATTCCAAGCAATCCTCGAATGGAAATAACAAAAGAGCAAACTTCAAATGATAGGAAAGGTACCACATCCAAGAAATCAAAAAAAGGCAATACCGCTTTAATGCAATCAGCTGTTGATACAGACTCCATAGAAAACAGCAATATATTTGGTGTTGTAGAGGAGATGCCTTCATTCCCAGGTGGTATGGCTGCATTGATGAAATACATCAAGGATAATCTACGCTATCCAGAAATTTGTAGGGAAGGTGCTGCTATGGGCAGAGTTAATGTTGTCTTTATTGTAAACGAGGACGGAAGTCTGAGTGATGTAAAGGTAATTAGAAGCATTAGCCCTGAACTTGACAAGGAAGCCATCAGGGTTGTGAAAAGTATGCCAAAATGGAATCCTGCAAAACAAAATGGCAAAGCTGTGAAAATGAAATATGTTGTTCCTGTAAATTTCAGACCTGAATAAGATGAATACAGCTCCACTTATCTGTATCGACCGTCATCGCCTTACAATTGACGGCGAGGGCGTCACCACGCTTGTGGCATTCCACGGTTGTCCGCTTCGTTGCAAATACTGTCTCAATCCCCAATGCCTTGATGCTGACGGCGTATGGCAGGAGGTGGATACAGAACTGCTGATGGCGAACGTGGAGATGGACAACCTCTACTTCTTAGCTACAGGAGGCGGCATCTGTTTTGGTGGAGGTGAACCGCTTCTGTGGAGTTCATTCATAAAGGAGTTTTGTGAACTATGCCCAGAGGGATGGCACTTTACGATGGAGACGAGTCTAAACGTACCTCGCCATCACTTGGAGAAAGTCACCCCATATATTGACTCCTTTATCATCGACATCAAGGACATGAATCCTGCCATCTATCAAGCCTACACAGGTAAGCCCAACCGGCAAGTTATCGACAACCTTGTCTGGCTCAACACTCATGCCAAACATAAAGACAAGATCATCCTTCGTCTCCCCATAATCCCCAAGTTCAACACCGAAGATGACAGGAAACACAGTCGCCAAGTCTTAATAGAATTAGGATATGAGAATTTTGATGAATTTGAATATGTTATTAGAAACAAATAAACAGTTTTAATTATATGTCCCAATGAAATGGATTTGAATGTAAATTCCATCTCATTGGGGTATTGGATAAAAATTATTGGTAATTTTTAATAGTACGTTTTATGCTATTAGACTCTCTGCGAAGTTCATTAGCTACACTGTCTTTGTATGCAGCCATCCGTACCATTTCATTGTATTTGAGAACAGAATCTTCGTAAGCTGCAACACGATTTTTGACATAGTCTATGACATTTTCGTCTCTGTTTACAGAGAAGAGCTTGTCTATGTGGCACAGGACAAAATGATGTAAGTATATTCTTCTATCAGGATAGAAGAATATACGGCAGTTTTAGGAATTGGAGTCAGTTTGGATTCTGTTGTTGGAACATATTGCGGTGTGTTGCAGACTGATGTTGAGACAATACTCACATTAAATATTAACGGAACCTATTTGTTGATACAGACATACAAGGAAGAGCAAAATGAACAGGAAAAGTTAAGGGGAACATTTCAAGTGCTTGACGGAAATATCTTGATGTTCATACATCCTTCGAGTGGTGACAATATATTCTACAAGGTGAGGGATGACAACAATATTATTTTGATTGACTCGTTTGGTAATGAACCTAAAAAAGAGGATAGGAAAAACTATATTCTGAAGAAAAGGTAAAATTTAAAAACCGTGTTTAAGTAATATGCAAAAAATAACTTG
>NZ_QTXV01000077.1:3161-11878 GCF_003461825.1 Prevotella sp. AM42-24
GTGTTTAAGTAATATGCAAAAAATAACTTGCGCAACTTTTCTCGTGTGCTATTTAGCAATAGTAGGCTATCATCGCAGAATTTCTGCGCAAGTTATTTTTTAACATTACTAACTATAACGTTTATTGCTAAACACAGTGCTTTAATCCCAGTCTAACTCATGATTTATGATTTTTATAATAAAGCGGTGAAGCTAATAACAACATTTCTTTGATAACAGTCTGTATGTCATTAGGAAAATTCTCAATAAATGCCTTATACCCAGAAGCCACTTTATGATAATTCACATATAATGTATATTTAACATTATCCTTAGCTATATTTGCATCAAAATATGAACACGTTTTTAATTTAGAAATTGCATTTTGTATTGTTTCTTGTTGGGTAACAGCAAGTTTCCTTCTAATAAGGGGATATGATGAATTCCATACAATATTATTATTTGATATTGTATTTGCATTTTTAACATATCCTATCCCATATGTTAATATCGTGTCGCAATATTCTATTATTTGATAATCGGAATCTCCAAAATCCATAACTATGATTATAGATTTTCCCTTCTTTTGAAGATGGTTTGATAGCGATGATATTTTGAGATTGTTTTTATCTTGACGTGTATTAGAACACGAGCCTATAGTAAATAATAGGCTAATAATTAAAAATAGTCTGAACATAATCATTTGTCTTTATAATAGCCATTGGATGGATAAATTCCATCCAATGACTTGTTTTTAAATTAGTATGCTCCTCGTGGATTTAATCCTTGATCTTTACGAATGTCATTTTCTGTAATATCATTCTTTTTTACATGATTTAAACCAACAGTTGCTGCTTCTTCTTTGCTTAGAGTTTCCATGACTCTTTGCCCCCGATTATTCATATAGGAATAAGACTCGCTTTCTGAATACTCTATTGCAACTCCACGCATTGATCTGTCACCATGAATCATTTCATGAGCTAATCCAACTTGGGAAGGAATACCAAACTGCTATCTCCACAATGGCTCATCTTGCCAATGCTTAGGAAATCCCATGGCATTCGTGTCGACTTCTGGATATTGTGACAATAAGTCCTTGAACTTAGCACATAATTCATTTCGTGGATCAATGGCATTGAGCCAATATAACAAGCAACAAAGAACGGAATATAGTCGATTAGCAACTTCGGGCTTATTCATTATCCATGCTTGTTTTAATTTCATCGGAAGTTGGGGCATTACAGGCATCACACGATTCCATACACGTCCATGATGGGCACAACAGTTGCGAAGCGCATTGATGGATTTCATCCAGCTTTCAAGTATTTCTTGCTGAGGAACGTTATAGGAACGAGCTATTTTCTTTTTGGCAGCACCATTGGCGAAATTGAAATACAATTTTGTCAAGCAGCCAAACGATGTCAAATCTATTAGTTTCCAAGCTGGTGGAAAATCTTCCTTGCCATACTTTACATAATGCTCTTTGATAAAATCATCCTTGGAACGCTGCAGTTCTCTATCCAAAGAGGAAAGATTCTCTGCAAACTTATGTTTGTCAACAGCTAAATCGGGATTGATAAACCAAAAAGCTCCATAATTCAAAGAAAACTGGTTGATAACCTTTGCCCGCAAAGAAATCTCAATCTTTTGAATAGCGGAAAATAGTAGGGTTCTAAGTTTGACATCAAACTCATAAAGTCTCACAGCTTTCTCAAATGTTGCATTTTCCTTATAGCTATGCCTGTCTGAAGCTTTGAAAGGACGCAAATATGCTGCAAATCTAAAGTAGCTGACATTTTCAAGAAAAGCATTTGCCTTTCTCTCATCCATAATCACCAATCCCTCATTTTGAAGATTGGCTAA
Source organism: Prevotella sp. AM42-24 (assembly GCF_003461825.1). Lineage (NCBI taxonomy): Bacteria > Pseudomonadati > Bacteroidota > Bacteroidia > Bacteroidales > Prevotellaceae > Prevotella > Prevotella sp. AM42-24. The sequence continues at coordinate 5,004 of NZ_QTXV01000077.1, forward strand.
AAGGGTTGCTGTACCAAGTGGTGGATTAATATATTCCATACGCATATAAACAAAAAGTTCCGCCCTGGTACGCTGTTCTATGGGAAGCGTGGCGGATTCTAGTGCTGCAAAGATACTGTTTTTATTTGATTTCTCCAAATATTTTCTTCAAAATCTACTTATCAAATATGTATTTTAACGTAAAAAGTTCTAATTTCCATGTTTTTTCCCCTCACAATCTATGGCAGACTTAAAATTTTATCGTACCTTTGCACTCGATTAAAGGTGTTCTTTGTATATTGCAAAATACAGAAACGAGCAGAAATCCGCTCGTTTCCATATCGTTACCTATATTCAATAGGTAATTTTGCAACTTCTTGATATTTAATAGAAGTCCTTTTTAGAGCGAGTTACCATTTTTTACGGACATATACAATACCTGCCTTTATTTGGGCATCAATTGTATTTATGTCAATCCCTAATCGAATCATATACTCTTTAATTATATTATTATTTAGTCTGTCTGTAATTCGTCTTCTTTTGTAATAATCCAAATTTTCAAAAGAGAGCGGCTTTCCCTCTTCATAAAAAATCCACCTATCTTCTTTGTATGCTTGAATTAATCGTTCATCTAAATTGGAATTGGAAAAATAGAATTTGAAAAATGGATTATCTGTTTCAGTTTCATTGGATAATGCACATGTAATAATGTTACATCTCAAATGTTTTTGTATGATTCTGCAAACATTAGACAGTCCATCTTCATAATTTGATATAAAAAACACTTTGTCTGGATATATCTTATTTTGCCAGCAACTAAATTTGGGAAAATGGGAGCCTCCACTTTGTGGATTAACCCACCCATTTGGATTTGGTATTTCCGAATAGATTTCAGCCTTTCCTGTTATCAGTTGTTTTTTGAATATAACTTTCACAGTATCAATAAATAGATTGAAATCACTGATCTCGAAAACGGAGAAGGTTAAATAACTAAATTCTGTTGTCATTTCTATTATTTTAATCGGGTCTCTTTAAAAGTTAATATTATAGCAGTTTGCCTTTTAATTTATCGGATTGTACTTGCTTCCTCCTGCTACAGATTGAATATACTTGTTTATTTCATTTTCTTCCTTTTCCGTGTATATCACATTTAAGATAAAAAACGATGCAAGAGAAACACAAAATGTCCACCATCCTATAGCATAGGAATTAATTTTGCTTTTAATGAGACATTTTATTCCTACTACGAAAACGACAATGAATAGGATTACGACTACAAAAGTAAAGTCCGAATAACAGATACCATTGTGTGCTGAAAAGTAATATCCTACAAAAAAAATGACACATGGAATCACGAAATTTTTGTAATAGGATTCGTCATTGTTTGTCTTGGCTGTTTCCCTTTTAGCCATATTCTTTCGTTTTCTTTTCATTTCTCCCAATTTTTAAGTATATTGCCATCAACGTCCCAACCAGAGAAGAGCTTCTCGCAAATGATGTATGTCGAATCATTTGACATACGCACGAAATAGTGTTCTTGCGCATAACGTTTGACCTTAAAAAACGTGATTTTGTATAGTCCATGAAGAGGATGCGACGGCGCAATGATTCTTAGCGAATCTTTTGTAGGAAGTATATAAGTACCATCAGCATCTTCGATGGATTTTCGGTATAAAGAATCGCTCTTCGTCAGGGAATCTTGGTCGAGGTCTTCATCAAGCAATGTCTTTCCTCCCATATCGACTTTATCGGTTTCTACAAGAGGGAGAGATACGCTCATTTCATCACCAAAATTAAAATTGACACTGGCAAACCTATATTCCTTGCTTCGTTCCATATAGAAGCTATCTGGAACTATATTCAAAGGACCATCTAATCGGGCATCCATATAGACAGGATGAGTAGGACAAGACGATGATGTCAACGATATTACAATTATCGTGAAAACGACAAATAAAGAATGTTTCATAAGCAAAACTGATTTATATCCTTCGACCTTATCTTGCATTTATGCTGAATGAAAGAATAGACGGCTAATGACAAGCCGACAGTGAAGAGATTGAAGATTCCCAACAATATAAATTGAATAATCGCAAAGAAGCAAGCGATAGTTCCGTCAGTTATAGCCCAAATAGAGAAGCCCATTAAGGGCAACATGGCAAGAGTATCCAACTCCCAATGCAATACCAATAGAGACATCTTGCTATTTGATTTAGCAAACTTCCAAGCAAGCAAAGCCGTAACAACATTCAACAAGCAAATACAAACGCAAGTAGTCTCGATAATATCGTAGTAAACTCTCCCATAAAAAGATATGAATGTAACTACGTAAGAAACAAACGTACTTACGGCTACGGATAGCAAATATTTCTTTGTATCTTTATCTCTTAGTTTCATATTACGTTTATTATATTTTTACTCTGTATTGTACACGCACACTTACCGTGTCCACCGCCTCTTGGGAATGGACGCATGAGGCAAATAAACAAAATGCCAATAAACTGAAGAGTATTTTCATAAGCAACAATTCTTTTTATTTACTTCAACTCAAAAGTTGCCATGAAAGGCACCTTCTCACCATCTATGCTATCCTCATAAAAAAAGCGGTAAACGCCTGGTTTGTTGGGAAGAATATCGGGAAAAAGATGGGCAGTAATGGTGCCGCTTTGACCATCGTTTAAAACATGACCGATGGCCGTGAACAAGCAATCGGTGGGCACAACAAACCAATTGCCATCCGCTCCTTGGGCTGTGATGCTATAGGCATCGCCATACACAAATTCCTCGCCACTATGGTTGGTAATCGTGAATCTGATTTCCGTGGTGCCCAATGGATAGGAAGGCTTCTCCGCCTTGAGGGAGATGCCTTGGTAGGTGCTCACGCCTTCCCTGTTGTCGATGATAGGGTCCAACTTGCCCTCAAACCTGATGGCGGGCGAGTTGTAAATCTGCCTACGAAACTCCAGCTGCTTCTCCTTCGTGTTCCAACGGAGCGCAACATCAATGGAGTTGGATCCCATTCCAAATCCAACAACATTTCGCAAGGCCGGGGTCTTGTCTTCCGACAGGAACTTCCGCTCAAGTATCCGCATAATGGCGTTCAGTTCCCTATGCGAATATTTACGCGCCGAAGCCTTGCGATAGGTTCTCTTCTTGCTCTTGACAACTCTCATTTTGCTAATGGCAACCCTCTTTTTGCCAACAGTTGCCACTTTCTTTTGCTGAATGGCCATTGATGGGTTGCAAGCAGCACAAGTGGTTTGCATTGAAAGGAACATTGTCAATCCTAATATTATTGCATTGAGGAGTTTTGGCTTCAGTCTCATAGTTATCAGCAATTAATAATTTAACATGTAGAGATATGAACTCTTATAGTATATTTCTTTTCAAGGATGAAAATAATTGTCATAAGGAAAAATCACTTTGCCTTATGACAATTATACACAGTTAGAATACTTAAAACAGATATTCTATTTCAACAGACTATCAAAAGTCCTTATTAACGAAATAGGATCTTTATAAAATTCTTTCGTATCTAAATTAGACACAGTTTCTTTCATCACAGGATATGGCTTAAATACAATTTTAAGCAACATTTTCGCACCAATACTACTTCCCATACAATAACCCTTTGCCACATCTTCATTCTTTACCTTAAAATAGAAAACATAGTTTGTGCCTTCCAAATGTAATGTTTTGGTATTTGTTATTGTTGAGATATAGTGTATATAGGCAGACACATTTTCCCCTTCATACACAGGTTTGAGGAATATCGGAGTTTTGTATGGTTTTGGATTTTTGTTCCAAACGCTTGGCAATGATTTTTGCGCCATAAGCGGAACGAACTTTATCCACTTTTTAGATTTTGAATCGTAGTACTTAATGCTCTTTATCTCTGTAGATTTGTATTCTTTCTTTTCTTTAGAGTTGGAATCTTTAGTAACAACGACATCACCATCATCAAGCATAAATAAAGTTTTTGTGACTCCCTTAACCACATTTCCGTTGTTTAAGGTAATTTCAACATTGTCCTGTGCTTGTACCATTACACACAACAAGAGGGCAAGAAACATAAAAAATAGTCTTTTCATACTCATGTTATTTTACGGTTTGACTTAATATCACAAAAATACTATTTTTTTTCTTTGCTATCCAGAAAAACACATTTTTTAACTTATTTATCCGTGCAAATAGTAATATTTAACGCTTGAAACGAAAAATGGTTTATGGAAACTGTTATCTGTTATTTGTTATCTGTACAGCAAAAAAAATCGTTTTTGGAAACTGTCAACTGTAACGCTTGGGGATGATGTTATTGACCTGTCATGTGACATTTTACTCTTGTATAGACTACACCCTTTATCCAAGTCTTCAAAAGAGACATTTGAGATAGTGTTACTTATAAGAAGTTTTTTAACTCGTAGAGAACAAACAGTTGCCCCGGAATCTTTCAAATAAAATAGCTCCTCACCGTTCTCCAATGATTATGATTCACATAAATCTTTGCATTTCTCCCAATGCGCATCGAATTCCTCTTTGCTAACCAACATATTGGTTTCTATCGAATACAAGTCATATTGCAGGATGATGGACATTGGGGGATTGAGTTTGATGAAATCTTCTGGAAAGCAACCATCTACGTCGACATTAGCTACGCAATAGTTGCCATCTGCAGAAATTGTAATAGCCCTTGATACTCTCACGCAATCAAACTCGCCATAGCAAACCGTGTCGAACACCTTTATCTTGAAATAGAACTTGTATATCAATATTCTGTTGTTGCATGGAAGTTGTTTTCTCAGACGGATGCACAAATGAGCTAAGGACAACAAAAAACTTTTCTTGGCATCCTTTGGAGACATTATCAGCGTGAAGTCCTTGCCAAGCTGACCTACGGAATTCACTTCGACTTTTGTTTCTGGGGCTTCCTTGGAGACAAGTATCTTGACTTCCTTCACCGCCTTGCTCCAAATCTCGACGTAATCAGGAAAAATAAGGTAATAGTAGCTGCTGAAAAAGAACTCCTTCGTCTCAGGCTTGTACTGTATGAAGAAGTTGGCAGAATCAAAAGATTCGGTAAACTTTTCTTCGGGCATGATGTAAGAATCATCGGGCGACTTCTCACAAACCGTACTAAGCATCTTGACTCGCCTCTTGAACCATATTTTGTATCTTTTGGCAAAGAGAACAAAAGCAATCGAGACAACAGCCAAAACGACAAGCACGACCACACCGAAAATATCCGAGCAGATATGAGTGATGACACCTATGCCATATATGATGACAATGCACCATAAAACGACCATTCCAAGTTTAGACATTATTTTTTCTATCATAAAGCTATTCGTTTTTTGTGGTTTTTTGAATCCACGATTTTCTGTTATCTATGATACAGGCAGTGCCCTTTTCTGTAGTCTTCGGGAGATAATCTTTTTTTGTTTTCAAACGCCATTTTATAGTCTTTCATATACCATTCCCATGCTTCTTGCATTATATAGTCCTTGTCATATAATATCCAAATTAACCTGTCCCATTCGTAGTTCGAGGCTTTGGGAACCATCGTTACTTTACTTCCTTTTTTACCGCTTGGACGATTGGCTTTTACTTGATACCTTATATTTCTATAAACGAAATCCGTCCCTTTGGCAACAGCAGTTTTGTCTCTCATGTAATCGGAGTATTCTTTCTCAGACATACCTATCAACATTGCCGCATCATATTCAGAGATGGAACTTGTAATAGACGGTGCAACCCCAAAACTTGCTTGCCATTGCAAGGCAATATCTGCAAGTTTATCTCTTAGCTTTATCTTTTCTTCCATAATTGTGTTTATTTGAGCCTTGCGGACTTGCAATCCGCAGAAAGCGATTAATCATTCCAATAATACGTAGGTCTGTTGAAAGAAGGATACCAATCCAAGTATAGCACTTGTACCCTGGTGCCAATCTTGCGATAATCACCTTCCTCCACAAGCGAATTTCCATCATAAGTTTTATCTCCGACTTGAAACTCATACAGATAACAGTTCGTAGTATAGCGATGGAGCCAAGACGAAGTATTAGGTGTAATGACGGCTTCTGTTTTCACACCATGCTTTTTCAGCATACCTAATAGTATAGGTACACCAATAACGGCATAAGCAAAAACACAAATACAAATACCAAAGTAAATCTTCCCTATTGTTTCCTTTACTGAGCTAAAATCAATGTATCTCATTTGATGTTCTTTTTAGTCTCTGCGGACTTGTAATCCGCAGGAAGTACAACTTTATCTTCTTTCAATCAATTCCCCATCCCATTTTACAAGGTTCGGACGATGGCATCCATGCCATTTCTCGAAGTAAGCATCAATATCGCAAACTCTTGACATCACTTTCTCTTTTAATTTCTCAACTTGATTGTTGTAACCAATTTCCGTGAAGTAACGCCCTGCCTTCAACCCTCCAGACCAAAACTCCTTGGATAGAGCAGGCATTCCCTTTATAAAATCAGAGTCAAGCCTCATTTCCTTTTCACTGTTTGGAAGTATGACGTATTTCAGACCTTCTGTCTCTTTAAGTGAAGAAAGAGAGTCAAGTTGAGGGGTGACCTCAAAGGCATTCTTCCATTATACTCTGTTTTGATATTATTTACAAAGGTAATGCTTTTAGCCTTTAAACAACTCTCACACAACCCCTTTCTTTGAAAAGAACGTAAAATCAATTGTATTATTGCGGTGATTGCACTTTTATTAATCGCTTCACTCGTTGTACCGTACTCACGCCCCTTCCACTTAACTTCGCCATATCCCGAATGGAATACCCCTTGCTGAGTAAACTAATAACTTCCCTATATTCGGCTTTCATCTCTTCTGCCGTTTTCTCGCCAAAAAAATCATTTCTACCTACTTTTGCTGCA
>NZ_QTXV01000078.1:0-11453 GCF_003461825.1 Prevotella sp. AM42-24
AAATAAGTTAAACTAAAATGCTGCGGAATTTAGGATTAATACGGCCAATACCTTCCTGGTACATATCAACAAGAATATACCAGGACTGAGCGAGGAGAAACGTACAGAGATGATTGCAGAGGCTCGTTGCCAGCGTGCCTTGGCTTACCTTACTCTCCTGAAGTGCTTCGGAGAATACTGGAAACAGGATTCACCATACGGTGTCTGCATCTTCCAGGACGAGCTGGTAAGAGATAACCAACCACGCAAGCGTTCTACTGTGGCTGAAACTTACAAGTTGATATCTGATGATCTCGACTATGCCATTGCTCACTGTGAACAGCAGCCTGCAGATCATTATCACATGAGTTCCGTTTTCGCCAAGGCTTTGAAAGCGAAAATGTATATGGCTCAGGATAATTATGCTGAAGCTGCAAGACTGGCAGAGGAAGTGATCGGTGAGGCAGAAGCAGCAGGTTATGGTTTGGAAAGTGACTATGCCAAGATCTTCGACGAACAATTTAATTCTCAGGAGATGCTCTTTGCTCCTTATACCGCCAATCCAAGTGAGTTGATGGACTCAAACTGGTATATGTTTTCTCCAGGTTCATTGCTCAAGAAGGTGGCAGATGATTTAGTTCCAGATGATGAAACAGGTGGAGATATTGTTATTCCAAACCCGGGAGATGGTGGGGACGTTGTTGTTCCAGATCCTGATGGTTCTTCAGATGGTAGTGCTTCTGGCGATGGTGGAGTAGTAATTCCTGGTGGCGACGGTGGCGTAGTAATCCCTGGTGGCGACGGAGGCGTAGTCATCCCTGGTGGTGATGGCAGTGATTTCCCATTCTTCCCAGGTGATGAAGATGTAGCTTCATACGATAAGCTATATACATGGGCCTATAAGGGAGATGCCATGAACGGTATTAGAAAATATAACAAGTTGACTCCTGAAATGTTCTATGCTGACTCTTATTACTTCATGCGCCTTGCCGAAGTTTATTATATCGCTGCCGAAGCAGAGGCTCGTCAGGGTCAGTATGCTAAGGCTCGTACGCTCTTGACTACAGTCATCGAACGTGCTGGATATACGGAGGACGATGTGAACGCCATTGCCGACGGCGATCTGCTGGGCGAAATCCTCAAGCATAAGTTGGTGGACATCAGTAATGAGAATTTCGAGGAATGGTTTGACCTCTGCCGTTACAACCGTAAGGGCGGTTTCGAAGGCTGGACTGAAGACGAGAAAGCTGAGTTGCCAACATTCAGAAGAAACCTGCTCCCAATTCCAAAGGCATCTATGGGTGCCAACAATCTGTTGGAGCAGAATCCGGAATATGTAAACAACTAATTTTAGAATAATATTTGAACTTTATCAAAAGAACATGATGAAATTGAGAAATTCAATGATGACCATTGCTGGCTTAATGCTGGCAATGGTGGCTAATGCCCAGAATTTTGTACTGAAAGGTACGGTGAAGGGTAACGTGGAAGGCTGCACCGTTATGCTGCAGAAATATGATATCGATAAGGTGAGCAACCTGGACAGTGCTACTATCAAGAACGGCGAGTTTGTGCTCAAGGGGGATGTGAATCAGCCTGAACAATACCAGATGGTCATCGATATGAATGAACCGGGCGTGGCAGAACCTGACTATCAGAAGATTTTTGCCAGTCGTATCTATATCGAAAACAAGCCAATGACTTATGATGTAGATCTTACTGGTTTCCCTACTGAAAAGGACATGAGCATGATTACACCTGTCATCAAGGGTTCTGCGACACAGGATACCTATCAGGCTTATCTCGACCTGATGACTCCTATCCAGGATAAACTGCATAGCCTGAACGACAGTATCAACAACTGTAAGGTTCTGGCACAGAGAGTGGCCTTAGCAAAGGAGGCTATCCAGCTGATGGACGATATGCGCCAGCAAACCAGCAAGTTTATCCAGGATCATACCAGTTCATTGGTAGCTTTCGATTTGCTCAATGAGAGTTTTTCAGCCCTTCCAACTCCTTATACCTCAGCGGAAATCGATGAGATGATGGGTTGGTTGAAGAATGATTGGAGCAATTCACCTCAGTATCCAATGCTGCAGGCACAGTCTGAAATGGCGAAGCATACAGCCGTAGGCAACCGCTTCATCGATGGTACGCTTCTCACTCCTCAGGGCAAGCAGGTGAAGTTGTCTTCCCTTATCAAGAAGGGCGAATATACCATGTTGGAGTTCTGGGCATCCTGGTGTCATCCATGCCGTCAGGAGATTCCTCATCTCAAGGAGGTACATGAGAAGTACAAGGATTTCAATATCATCAGCATTTCCGTAGATGAAAGAGATGAAGACTGGAAGAAGGCAATGGCGAAGGAAGGTATGAACTGGACCCAGTTGCGCAACCCAGAAGGTTTCGGTGGTATGGTGATGGGAGAGTATGGCATCAATGGTATTCCTGCTTGTCTGATTCTGGACAAGAATGGTAATTTCTACAAGACCAATATGCGTGGTGCATTCCTTGATGCATTCCTCTATGATTATTACAAAAGATAAGATATAAAATAAGTTTCTTATCTTGTAAGTAAAAGTATTCATAAATAAGAGAAAGTTTCGCTCCCTACTTCGGAACGAAACTTTCTTTTTAGGTATGATAAACTATCATTTTTTGACAATTTTCAACTTATCATCATAATGAAAGCATTTACTTATATTAAACAAGGTGTATTTGGCTTCACCGAAAAGGAGAAACCTATCCTGATAGATGAACACGATGCCATCGTGAGAGTAACCATGAGCAGTATCTGTACCAGCGATCTGCATATCAAGCATGGTTCTGTTCCTCGTGCCGTTCCCGGAATTACCGTGGGACATGAAATGGTGGGTGTCGTAGATGAAGTAGGGGAGAAAGTAACTCATGTGAAACCGGGCGATAGAGTAACTGTGAATGTGGAAACATACTGCGGGGAATGCTTCTACTGCCAACATGGATATGTGAACAATTGTACTTCTCCTCATGGCGGTTGGGCTTTGGGCTGTCGTATCGACGGCGGGCAGACCGAATATGTAAGGGTTCCTTATGCCACCACGGGCTTAAACAGGATTCCTGACAATGTAAGTGATGAGCAGGCACTCTTTGTTGGTGATATCCTTGCCACAGGTTTCTGGGCAACAAGGATTTCTGAAATCAAGGAAGAAGATACAGTTTTGATTATCGGAGCAGGACCTACGGGAGTGTGCTGTTTGCTTTGCACGTTGTTGAAGAATCCGCAGAAAATCATCGTTTGCGAGAAGTCTGAAGCCAGAAGAGCTTTTATCAGGGAGCATTATCCGCAGGTTTTGGTGGTAGAACCAGAGGATTGCGAGGCTTTTGTCAAGGAACAGAGTTTGCATGGTGGTGCGGATGTGGTGATGGAGGTAGCAGGCGGTCCTGATACTTTCCAGTTGGCATGGCAATGTGCCCGTCCTAATGCGATAGTTACCATTGTGGCGATGTACGATAAACCTCAGCTCTTACCTCTCCCAGATATGTATGGCAAAAATCTCATCTTCAAGACTGGCGGTGTAGATGGTTGTGATTGCGAGGAAATCCTGCATCTGATATCTCAGGGCAGGATAGACACCACTCCTCTCATCACCCACCATTTCCCTCTTTCAAAAATCGGAGAAGCCTACGATATCTTTGAAAACAGAAAGGATGGAGTCATTAAAATAGCGATATATCCGGATGCGAAATAATAAATAGTGTAATCCTCTGTCTCATGGAAGGAGATTCCCTGCGGAGCACCATTGATATATACGCCCTCCAGATCACTGTGGCTTTTGACGATTCGCTCGTCTGCGGCATTGTAGGTATAACGGCAGGTCTTGCCGTTATACGACAATACCATCAGTCGGTTATCCTCATCCCAATACATTCTCCGCTCGGTGTTCAAACAGTCAACTTTTGGTTATAAAGGTTTATATGTTATAAAAACCAACCAATGCTGAATAAATTTAATCTCATAATTATGATTATATACGATTTTTATGTCTAAATGCTCTTGTACATCTTTCGTATAGATAGAGGTCGAAATTAGAGTGTCATTTATGTGTTCTATAACAACTCTTTCAAAACAATATTTACTTGGATATTTGTACATAGAATCCATTGATACAGTATTCGACATAATCAATTCTTTTTGTCCGAGGTGATTAGAGTAAAAATTCCCATTCTTTTTGTAAAGTTTCCAAATTTGGACGGAAGAATTATTACTGTTGCAAACTTTACTGATTAATAGCGTATCTTGAGTTTGGACTATCCTAAATTCTTTAATTCCATCTTTAGGAAACAAACTATTTCCTTTAGGATTTTTTGTACAGCTGAAACAGCAAATACTGAGGAACAGAAGTCTACAATATCTACTAATACTTTGTATGTTCTTTTTTTGCTTCATTAAAAATATTATTTAGTAAGGGATGTTTCTTAACAAGTTCATTCCTTGTTTTATTATAATTTTTAGTGCTTTGCAGTTGCTTATTTTTATCTTTTTCTGTCAAATTGTGATGCTCTTTCGATGCAGAACTCTTTGACCAGATTTCATTTGGTTTTTCCATATTAGTACTTCGCTTAACCATTCGTAGTCATAGGTGTAAGTGATGGGGGCATCAGCCGAAATTCTCTTTTTGAGTTCTGCCGTGAGCTTGGTCAGGATATTGCCTGCCGCATCGTAGGTGCAGGTCACTTCAAGTTCTCTTATACGTTAGCCAACAAGATTATACAACATAATCTTGTTGGCTAACTTGTATAAATCTATATATGAGTAATGCATTCTCTAAAAGCAAGTAAACCTTTTTCTGTCAATGGTTCTATTGTTTTACTCCCATTCTCCATCAAAAGAAGCATTAAGGACTTTAGAACTGCAAAGATAAGTAGAATCATTTTGTATGATAAGATAATAAATGATTTGAGGAGGGATGACTTTCTTCTTTAGAATAACGGCATATTTCCCATTTAGAAGACTTGCAGGAGTCTCTATTAAAATCGAGTCTGGCTTCTTACTGATGATTTTCCATTTTCCTTTTGCATTATTTTCCAATCTTTTAATATTTTCATAAGTCCCTTTTATTTTATCATGAGCAGATAAGATGGCAGGTAACTCAACATGTGCATTATTGAAAACTATATTACTACCGAGAGGTCTAAAATCAACATGCCTATAAATATAAGATTGCTCCAGATCAATATTATACTCTCCCTGCAGCTTTTTATATAAAGGCGGCTTGTAAAGTATCTGAATGGTGTAAATGACAAGACACACTATGCCAATAATGATTGGCAGGAATATGATGCTCTTAGTCTTCAATAACTGGTTTATATCTTTTAGACTCTTTATCATATCGTTCCATTTTTTGTAGAATTTGCTTTCCTATTCTAGTAATTTCTTTATCGCCTGTTGAATTTTCACCTTGGAAAACATAATTAACTATTGCTCCCATTTTATCATCGTTTCTAAATTCCTCTGGGATAAGACCCATATGCAAATTGACTGCATTGATGGATGTGAATAATAATGCTTTCTGAAGCGGTTCTTGTTAATACTGATTATCGAAGCAGGATAAAGCACCTCATGCAGCCGTTCGAAGTCGTAGGTGTAAGAGATGTAACCCTTGTCAGATATCGACTTCCTAAGTTCCGCCGTAAGCTTCGTCAGGAGGTTACCTGCCGCATCATAAGTGTTCCTACCTTCGTGGTCAGGCAGTTGCCACTTGCCTCGTCGAAGTTCGATTGGAAGAAGGGGGAGGCTGAAAAGAGTACCTCGGTGTTATCAGTTCTGAATATAAATAGGTATTCTAATTATATGATACATCACATCTTTATTGTATATATGATATTATGATTTAGTTCATATTGGACAAGCCCCAATGACTTATTCCAAACAATAGACTTTACTTCAAGATGAGGCTGATCACCTAAATTATTATTCATGTTGTTTGAATTAATCACAAGGCAACTATCTAATTTACATCCATGTATCTGATATTGAGAAAATTGGACATTTTCATATGAAGTGCTTTTTTCACCAAATATTATGCTATAACGTAGAGGATCTGTATTTTTATTTCTTCGAATATAAAATCCTACGACAAATGATGTACCGGAATGTCTTAATTTCATCTCAACATATGCATTCCCATGAAATTCATGGGAGCCATTATACCATCTAACTCCTTCTGGGTCAAATACAAAGGTATTCCTTGGGTTTGAAACTCGCATTGAAATTATTGTTAACGTATCCACCCCCTTGTTTGATGTGAACACAAGTGTATCTGTATCATGGTAATGGTCAATCCATGATAAGTCATCTTTAGTTAGTTGAACCTTGTGTACATAAGGTAAACCACACGATGTTAACAGAACAAGAAAAGAAAATACAAATAGTTTATTCGTCATGATCCTTATAAAAATAGTTGTAGAAATCATCAATCGTATGAGTTGCACCAGTCCCAAGTTGAATGTAATTTATAGCACCTGGTATATCTACATTAGTATTTGACTGGAAATTATGTAACATGTCCCCACCATAATAAACGTCTTTTCCCCAAATAGTAAATAATTTCGTTCCTAATGCGATATTATTGGTAATATGACTAGGATTCCCTAATAAATCATCACTTGTTACAGCTGCTGGATTGAATGTAATTGCATCAAAACCAGTTGCCATACTTGCTGCTGCCACCTCTCCACCACCAAGAGAATGACCAACAAATGCAAAATCTACATTATTGCCATACTTTTCTTTCAATATACTTGATAATATCTCTGCGTTTGCAACTGCCATTTTGTACTGATTTGGGCTTCCTCCATAGTATTGGTCTATGTCGTCAACAACATCACTCCAATCGTCTGTACCAGCAAAAGCATAAACAAATTCTACATGTCCATGATTTGTTCTTTTATATAATTGCGCTTTATAACCATTATCAGATTCACTATTTAACAATACATCATTAATGTTTTTCGTAATTTTATCCACTCCTTTTACAATTTTCCACCCGGAAGCTCGTAGGTCTTTCCGAGTTGTAGTAGCATCATCGCGCCGTACGCACCCTTTTCTGTCGGTACACCTGGTGCAATGCCCTGCTGCTTATAGTATGCCTCTTTCTGCTTCTGAATCTGATTCATACGCTCAGCATAATCCGGCTGACCAGCCGTTACGTATGAGCCGTTACGCCCATAGACGTTATTGAACAGACCCGTTCCTATCCTTGATGCAACTCGTTTGTCACCAATAAAGTAATGCTTTGTGAAGCGGTACTTGTTGATGCTGATTATCGAAGCAGGGTAGAGCGTGAAGTTATCCGTCTCGTGGAACGTGATTCCCTGTGGTGCACCATTGATATATACGCCCTCCATCGTACCGTAACTCTTCATGATGCGTTCACCAGCAGCATTGTAAGTGTAACGGCTTGTCTTACCGTTGTCAGAGAGAACCATCAACCGATTATCCTCATCCCAGTACATCTCACGGGTAGTATTCGTAGAGTCGTTCGTTACCAGTGTTGGATTACCGTTGGCATCATGCGTGTAATCTTCTTCAAAAACCTCTTTATAAAAACTATTACGTCATTTTATAATGTAATCACTGTAAAAGAGTAGACAATTCTCCGCATAGCCTACTATGTATCTCATTGGTTACTTTTGATATTACGGTTTCTTATTGGTGGAGCATGAAACTCAACTCTCCTTTTCAATAGGATAGTATCAGGTCTTTCTGATATTTTTGTTATAGTTCCATTATCCTTAATCCGGTATGCAGAAGCTTCCTTCAGGAAAAATGCAATGTTATCGTTACATTTATCAATATTCGTTTTGTTTTTATTATAAGTCTTTAGAATATTCGATTGTTCATAAAGAAAGCCAGAAGATGACTGGATAAATATTAGCTTATCCTTATAATACTGCAATTGGGAAGGATATAATCTATATTTTGAAGGTAAACAATACAAAGATGGACCAAGTAAGATTACATTATTACGTTTATATCCATTTCTCCAATTGTATTCAAAGTCTGTAATAAAAATCAAAGATTTATATTTAGGATGGCGCTTTGCGTATTCATCAACTACAGATTTTACTTGACTACTGACTTGATTGTTCATATTACCTTGTACATTTTGTTCTGGTCTGCATGCCGTTAAATTTATGACAAAAAACGATGCCAATACGTATAGAAATAGTCTCATATTCATTCTTTTAATGACCATGTATTTTTTGCAACAATCAGAGAGTACCATCAGGCGGTTGTCCTCATCCCAGTATATCTCACGGGTAGTATTCGTAGAGTCGTTCGTTACCAGCGTTGGATTACCGTTGGCATCATATGTGTAATGATCGTTATCAATCTGCGTTGGAGCTGTCGGATGATTACTGTCCTCATACTTATAAGCAAAGTTATAAGACTTGGCAGTTGTCGTTGAGTCCACCTTCTGTACCTTCGTCAGCGGTTCACTCATCCGTCCGAACGACATCACCATGTCATACGATGCACGCTTGGCCTTACCACTGGCATACACCAAACGATTTAAATCATCGTAGGTATAGCTGTGTTTGAACATACCACCGAGCTGGGAAGGATTCCCTTTTGATAGCGATTGTGTATCCATCTTAATCTGAATTATTTTCCTCTATAGAGGGAGGAGATGGTAAATAAACCAAGGTATCTTTGAAATGTTTATTTTTTATTATTATCATTTTGTTACTAATTCTTGTTACTGCATATCCTATTCCGCCTATATTTAGAATAGAATCATCAATTACTGACCATTTCTCAACAAGCATAACATCACCTCCATTATATTTTTTCATAGTGTTACTTCTATATGGTCTTATAAAAACAGACCATTTTCCACTTCTGTCAAAATAATAAATTGTCTGAGATTTGCTCTCATCTGATAATTTTAACCAATATTTGCAATCTTGACCTGCAACAAGTACCTGTAATTCTCTTTTTTTACATGATGACAACATGAGTATTGTTAAAATGCACACTAAATATTTTGTCATGTTCTCACTGTTGATTAATTTTAATATTAAATCCTGCAGTATCACTTGAATATCGACTAAAAGATAAACTAAAGCCACTTCCCTTTATTGCCTTATTTGCTTTTTCTATAAGTGTAAATACTCGTTTATCATTTACACCATCTTCAATAATAGCATCTTTAAGATAAGAAGCCATTGGGTTAAGTACAGCTTCTTTGAAATCACTTGTTGTTTTGCTAAAAGAAGCATGCTCCAATTGTGCAGAATACACTTTTGCATGTTCAAAATTTGTAATATTTTTAAAACCATATTTCCCCTTTTTATGGGTATTCTCATGAACTAATGTATTCACTAAATTATATGTATTTGATAATAAGCTTGATATTTTATTCTTATACTTATTGACAAATATGTTATTCCCCTGATTAAAAGCTAATACTTTTGAATTATTATTCACTGAAAGCCCAACTGTGCCGATTGGATTATTTCCTATAGGGTTGCCTCCTTTTGCATAGTATGAAATTCCTATTTGGGCTGCATAATGGCCAATGATATTTGCAACAGTTTGTCTATTAGCCTTATTCCCTAAATCCAATCTTGTGATAAGAATAGGTTTTCCACTAACCATAACGTATATATTATTGGTTTGTCCACTATTTTTTACAAGGATTCCCCCAAAATTAAAAAAATCATCCCTACCATCAGGATCAACTAGCTTTATAGGATTACCATGACAATAAATATATGCTCCTATATTTGGATACTTTTCCATCATCGGGTCTACTCCATACCAAATACTCGTAATAGGATTCATATACCTCGCCCCATCTTAGGGTCGAGACATATCCCCAAAAGGTCTTCAACAGGTATAGGCCTTCACTCCCATCCCTTTTTATCTGTTTTATGTCACCAACTTCATGTGAAATTCTCTAAACCACCAGTCGAAATATAGTTCTTTACTATCAAACACTTCAGAATCAAAATATTAGTTCCACTCTAAGGGTTCAATAGAACCATATACTTTTTTACCATGACTTACACTAAATGTATATCTTCCTTGATCACAACCTCCACTAAAATTCCAATATTTATCATTAATATATGGAGCACAAGGGTCATCATCTTCAAAAGTTGATTTTATTGATTGCATTTTATATTTCTTTGTAACCTTATTATATATAATAGGAAAATAAGGACTTAAATATATAATATTAGAATCAACAGATAAGAAAAAATCTATACCTAAATATCCACCATTATATGGTGCTTGGTAAAAGATGGAATCACCACCATCCCCTAAAACCAATACATCACATGTATCTTTCTCTAAGACTTGAAAAGTAAAATCTATCTCTTTACAGTGATAAGTATATACACCAGAATGACGGCGACACCGTACTATGACATACGAAATTACCATCAAAAAAAATATCACAACTACAATATATCTTTTACTACACATTTTTCAATCTTGTTTATGAGCAGATATTATGGTGTACGAAATCCCATTCAGCAAGGAATATTGGATCAATCCTTTTTCTTTATCCCATATCACACCCTTTAGGCCAATGTGAGGTTGATCTCCTTTATTTCGTTCCATTTTCTTGATATCCATGCTAATACAATTTTTTAAGCATTGTCCCTGTATGTTTATGGCATTTACATGTATTTTTTTATTTATCCAACTCCATTCACAAAAATTACAGCTACTTCTTAATGCCCCCAATTTAGCTATTCGTTCTATCTCGAATCTTATTAAAAAGGTATCTGTAAAGTGTATTAGTGATAAATCAACTGTGGCAAAGCCATAAAACTCATTATCCCCTTCTAACCAATTTTGTCCTTCTGTGTCGAATATGAATGTATTCTTTGGATTATATATTTGAACATCTTTCACAATTACGGTATCTATAAGATTCTGATTGGAGAGATAATAAATTGTGTCGTTTGCTTTAAAATGATTAATCCACAACAAGTCATCTTCTGTTAATTTCACTTTTTTGCAGTATGGCAACCCACAACCTACTGGTAGTAGTAGCAATATAAAAAATAAATATTTCATCATTTTGAGGGATAATAGTAATTGTAAAAATTATCAATTGAGTGACCAGCAATGAAGCTCGTATATACAGGAATGGATGTACCTGGAGCTTTTATTCCGAATAGCCTTTGCCCTATTGTAACAAAATCTCCTCCGATACTTATTGTAGAAAGACGACCTCCTATTAGGCTATAACCTATAGGAATTGATGTTGCAATATAATTTGTCAAATTACTTGCATTACCTTTTAACGTAGAGCTAACAATAGCTGCAGGATTAAATGTTTTAGCTTTATGTCCTGTCGCCATACTAGCAACAATACTCATCACGCTGCTTTTCTATCTGCATCATGCGGGCGGCATTCAGTATCCTGTTGGCAGCAGAAACAATGGGGCACTTTTAGGGTTAATCGAAACTT
>NZ_QTXV01000079.1:0-683 GCF_003461825.1 Prevotella sp. AM42-24
ATTAAAAGGGGTGCGTCACAGACTTATGACACACCCCCATAGAAAAAAATGACCAATACTTCTTATAAAATGACCAACAATGACATTGACCATTTTGACCAGAATGCTACTTGATAGGAGATTTTTTTTAATTGTTGTGATTGCTTATGTTGTTGATTGTCAATGTGTTATGTAATCTAAACTATTTTGTTTGCAACACATTTATAAGTGCAATAAAGATAAAATATACTAACAATCAGCATCTGTATCTATTGTCTTCTCTATTCAATTCTGTAAAATATTCAGCCCAAAACTGCAAATGGAGGGCTTTTTCTTGTCTCTAAAATGGATGTTTTGCCATCAAAAATAGGACTTCTTATACCCCAAAATAGCTATTTTCTGCTTTTACGATAAAAAAAATAATAAAATTCGATATGATATAAAAGATTTATTATCTTTGCCAAAAGATATGAAATACGGAACATTTTAGATGCTGATAAACATATAGAGAGAATTAGAATTACCCCCAAGTGGCGGAGTTAAGTACTTTATTATGAGTGACTTATACATCCTAACTCATGGGAGTTGAATCAACCATAGGCAGTAATACGTAAAATAGAGAGGGAACAATTATTGTGTATTTATACTATGATAAGAAATCCCTATTTAAGGAGCGTTTTTCGGCTTATTCTTTCACTTAAAAG
>NZ_QTXV01000079.1:693-11408 GCF_003461825.1 Prevotella sp. AM42-24
AGGAGCGTTTTTCGGCTTATTCTTTCACTTAAAAGCTCAAAACTGCGGATTTTTTCACTAAAACCCCTTATTTTTAAGCTCAAACATATAGGTTTTCAGGAGCGAAATCGTGATGTATAGTAAAATTGTCGAACAAAAATAAATATATTGAAGAAAAAGAAGTAGAATTTAATGAGATTAATCATGCTATCAGTGAAATCAAATATTATTCTGAAAAGCACATTCACATTGATTACCTCTTTTGTATATATCAGACTTTGTCTATAGAAATATGCTAAGGTTATTACCTATGATATTATACAGCTTTGTCCGAAAGAAATGGTATCATCTGGATTAAAGCTATCATTGGATAATTTGCTTACCTACATCGACCAGAAGGCTGCCCTGCTGGATCTCATCGGTCAGCTGAAGGAGGAATTCCCTCACGCCACCATCCACGGTCACAACGAGTTTTCCGCCAAGGCCTGTCCCTGCTTCGATGTGAAGAAGGAATTAGATCCATATTTTGAGAAAGGGAGTGGGGAATAAAATAAACAAGGGTACGTTCCTTGTTGGATATAGAGAATATAAAAGCGTGGTTACAAGGAGGCTTTAGTCTTCGTTTGTAGCCACGCTTATTTACTCTTGTATGCAAGATAATAAGGTTTGCCATCATCCACTACCTTTGAGTCTATATAGTCGAGCAAGGCATCAGGCTTTCTCAACCGCCTGTTTCGGAAATCATCAAGTTGTATTTCGGTGATGTGATTATCAGTCACCCCATGTTCCAACAGCCAGTTATGCCAGATATCAAACAGCAGGAAAGACTTTCCACTTCGTCTGACACCTGTTATAACCTTCACAAGACCGTTTCCACGTCCTGCGATAAGTTCATCCAAGTATTTCTTACGTTCAAATATCATATTAGAGTACTTTTTTTGATATTGGTATCACATTTTACACCGCAAAGAGAATGATTTTATCCCAAAAGCCAGCACAATCATGGAAAAACTGCGTTTACCAAGTAAAAAACAGTAAAACGTAGCATCGTAAACTACGCAAACTTCCATTCACCACATTATGGGGTCGGTTAAAACCGCCCCTCCCAACCCTTATTTCGTGATTTTGTAGAGGATACGCATAGCCGCATAGGCTAGTTTCAATTCCATAAAGGTACGATTAAAACCACAAGCCAGGGATTTGTTCTTGTTCCAGTGTTATACATTTCAATTCCATAAAGGTACGATTAAAACGTTTCAGTTACTGCAGTACGTCCTCTTTCTGTTCAATTTCAATTCCATAAAGGTACGATTAAAACCCTGTGTCGGATACCTCATAGATCACCCAGATAATTTCAATTCCATAAAGGTACGATTAAAACATCCTTATGCTCCTCAATATAAGTGTGAGTTTGTATTTCAATTCCATAAAGGTACGATTAAAATGTTCATCTGAGAGTGCCTTTGTTTTTATTGCGTCATTTCAATTCCATAAAGGTACGATTAAAACTGAACGGAACTCCTTATCCAGACGTGAACCACGCATTTCAATTCCATAAAGGTACGATTAAAACAGCACCAACACCAGCACCAATTAAATTTCCAACACCATTTCAATTCCATAAAGGTACGATTAAAACTTTTGGAAAGACAATGAAAAAGATTCCTAACCACAATTTCAATTCCATAAAGGTACGATTAAAACTACAACTTATCAAGAGCGAACGCAGAACGCAAATATTTCAATTCCATAAAGGTACGATTAAAACCAATAATGATAAAACGTGGTGCAAAGATGCACATCCATTTCAATTCCATAAAGGTACGATTAAAACATGCTTAACACCTTACAAAAGGGTGCTTCTGGTATTTCAATTCCATAAAGGTACGATTAAAACTGGCTCATCAGGCGGCTATGCTAAGATTGGCTCATCATTTCAATTCCATAAAGGTACGATTAAAACACTAAACAAAGAAGTTGGTGGTGTTCCTAACTCAATTTCAATTCCATAAAGGTACGATTAAAACTTGATTATTTTAACGGAGTTCTTCCAAGGGCACAATAATTTCAATTCCATAAAGGTACGATTAAAACCTGCACCACCTACAGGGATATCGACCTTTTTCCAATTTCAATTCCATAAAGGTACGATTAAAACTTAACCCTGCTTTTGCTTTGTCGAATATTGCTCAATTTCAATTCCATAAAGGTACGATTAAAACTCATTCCCGCAACTTGTTTTTAGGTAATCGTCCCATATTTCAATTCCATAAAGGTACGATTAAAACTCGCTCCTGCTCAGCGAAATCTGTTTAATCAACAGGCATTTCAATTCCATAAAGGTACGATTAAAACTCAGCTTCTTTCAACGAAAAGAGGTGAAAGATGTGAATTTCAATTCCATAAAGGTACGATTAAAACAAAAAGACCACCAAGCAAAGAACCACCGGCAGCAAATTTCAATTCCATAAAGGTACGATTAAAACCCGTTAAGTCTAAGGCATACACCCCCGAAGACTCTATAGGTTTGCGGGTGCAAAGATACAAAAAAATCTTCAGAAAAATGTCGATGCCTAAAGATATTTTTTCTGTGGCCTTACGACAACCTGCCTATTTATGGAGGTTTCAATAAGTCAAAGAACACTTTCGGAGGTTTTGCCGAACTTAAAACGGCAAAATAGAACCACATCGACAACTCTTTATAAGAAATTATCGGTAGTCATTCTTTCTTTTCCAAGAATCTGTTTGTTCATATTATACCCCATTTTATTGGTGAAAACAATGACACTATCCTCGGATTCATCAATGATAGCTTTCATCTTCATTTGCAATTCACGAAGTTTGGCTTCAGATAATTCTCCCTCCAAAACTGAGTTCTGAATCCAACACAAATACTGGCGGCAAAGCTTCAACATTTTGCCAACTCGCTTCTCACCTACATCGTAAACTATAATCACATACATATCACCAATACATTTTAAAAGGTTTATATTCTTCTATTCCCAAAATATCTTTCAGTAGCTTATAGCATTCCAACTTTATAAGATGCTTATAGCTTACATTACGTCCTAAAGAACGATGACGGAACGTCTCGTCATATCGCTCTTCCATAGCCTTTACAAAAATCTTCTTTCCCTTTTCGTTCAAAAGACATTTGTTGAGTTTCTTATCAAAATGACTGGTGCTTAAAGCATGCTTATTGAGTACCTTGAAGATGACTCTATCCACGATAATAGGTTTGAAGATCTCGGATATATCCAGACATAACGAAAAACGCCTTTCTCCTGGAGTATGCAGAAAGCTTATCGTTGGATTGAGCTGAGTTTGATGAACTGCCCGGAGAGTTTCAGTATAGCACATCATATTGCCAAAAGAAATGAGAGCATTTACCTCGTTCTCCGGCGGTTGTTTGGTTCTTGCCCCCATATTGAAATCATCGATAATGATATCGAATGCTGCATAATAAGCCTGTCTGATATTTCCCTCAATTCCCATTATCTCATCCACAGCCTTGGCATCTGGTAAAGTATTACTCAATCTTTTAATAGTATCGATAATATCTTGCAGGTCTTTTCCTCTACGATTATAATAGTTGAGGTTCATAACCATATTCCAAGCTGCTCCCTGAATGAACTTTCGTGCCAATTCTACTCTTTTTTTCTTGTTTTGGTATGCAGATGTTTGTGCCAACAATGCCTTGCCAGAAAGAAGACTTTCACGTGGCATGAAGCTTCCGGTATAGTTCTCATAATAGTCGAAGAAGTGGACAGGAATACCTTTCTGCCCCAGAAAGTTGAACAAAGCACTATTTGCCCGCAGACTTCCAAAAGCATACAGTTCCGCAACATCCTCAATAGGAATGTATCGAGGTTGCTGCTTGATTTCTTCATTATCTTCATTCACGATAACAGGCGTGAACTTCAGCGTATTATCTCTGCGTTCCATGATGCCTGGATTGAACAGATAGAAACTTCTTTTCATTCTTCTTCCTCCAACTCGTTTATATAACAAAAATCGAAATAACTACAATTCTTACAGATGCCTTTCTTAACTTTAGACGGGCAAACATCTTGAGAGATTATCTTAATAATGTCCTTAGATATAACCTGAATGTCATCTCTATTAACATCTGTCAAGATTACTTCTTTTGTCTTTCTCAAAAGAGGATATTCCAAGATGCCCTTCACGCCATCTATTCCATGTTGCTCGAAAACATACATGTAATATTTCAGTTGCCATTCATGAGCTTTATCCACCTTATTAGATTTCTTTATCTCATGGATGACCTTATTCCTGGCATCATAGTAATCTACTTTGATACCATCAATCTCCACTTCCTCATACTTTGATGTACGTTGCGGATAACTTGATTCATGCACCAGCTTTCCTTCATAGACCAAGTCTGACTCTTGTTCCATGTTGATGCCATTGGCAAACAGCCATAGTTTGCGATGGCAAAGCTGGTAATAGTTGAAATGAGTACCTGTTATGACCATAGAGAAAAACCAATAGGAGGCTCCAAGTAAAAACCAGGAGCCTCATCATTTACATTAAATCTGATTCTCGTAATCAAACGCCATCATTCTATCAACCAACTCCTGCTTAGCCTTAGCCAAAGCATCTGCGCTTTCCGTCTCAGTCACGACATAACTTGCACATGGAAGAGTTATAAATGTCTTGGCACCAGCATTTTCGTCAACGATAGGCTTTGCCTTTGGTTTAGATTCTCCATCCTCAACAAGCTTGGCACGAATAGCTGCTGCTAAAGTATTAGCATTATCACTAATAGCAATGGCTAAAGTCTCCATCAAACTGAATGTTCTTGCCTGATTGGATGTGATATGCCAATCAATCAGAGCATCGGCTATAGCTGGAATAATCTGCTCACGCTGCTCTTTCGGCATCAACAAACATTCACCAAAAGAAGTAGTGATTACCTTCCATCCATCTTCTTTCAACTTCTCTACCATTTCTGATGTAATCTCAGGTTCCAACTGATTAGTTGAAACGCAGAACAAACGTCGCAAATCAATAGCTACATCATAGACAAAAAGACCTGTGGCACGACTATTGTCTGGAATCCATTTGCGATACAAACTTCTATCGTTACCCTCTAAAAAGTCACTAACCTGTTCATCTGTCAAACGATTTCCATTAGCATCACGCACAACAACTTTATGTACGTTAGGCTTATCAGAACGATCAAAAGAAATATTCTCCTTAGAAACTGCAGCCAAAAGTGGATGCAAAGGGGTCATCGCAGAAATACTAAATGGACTTCTACGCTTTACAGCTTTCTCTTTTCCACCCTTTGGAGTTCTCATCCAGCCACCTAAAAGCTGGTCGATATAATGTGGATCACAAGACGAAAGAACCTCACCTTCTTTAAGCGCACCTTTCTTATCTACATCAAAAAAGAACTCGGTAGGAGAAGGTTGAACACCTAAAACATCGTTAAGTTGCTCCAGGATAGAACGCTTAACCTGTTGACCACTAGCAAATGGAACTCTTACGTTGAACTGTGGGTCATAATAAGATTTCTGACCATCTTCTACACAGAATACTGTGAACGCAGCATGCTTGAGACCTCGTAAATAAATAAAAGAATTCTCTTTCATAATCTTGTATTTTTAATTGTTATTATAATGTCTTATACTGGAAACGCAAAAGTGTTAAGAAGTATGGTACATTGTCTGTTGGCATACCATGAATCTCCTTCACGATTCCTTTAAACTCATCTATCTTACCAATGAATGAAACAACCTCTGCAGCAGCTGCTATGAACTGTTTCTTATTAGTTGCATTGAGCATTGTCTCAACCAAATTTTTACGTTTGGTACTGATAGACTTATCTTTATCACTAGAGGCTTCGTTCAACAACTCAGCCAACTCTTGGGATTTCTCCCATAATTCATCATTATTCAACATAGCTAATATCCAAATTTTATATACGTTAAAATTAATTTGTTCGTCTTCATTTTTAGGAGTTTTCGGCTGTTTCGGCACTTTATCTCCTTTTGAATATACATAATCTCTAAGCCCTTTAGGCTCCATAGCTTTAATACCTATAGCCCCATAAGTACAAGCCGTTTTAAATCCAATTGCAGTTCCCCATAAAGACTCCGCATTTCTACCATTGCTCATCCCAAATATCTTTTCATAAAGATGAATAGGTCGGCGTATTTGGTTCAAATTAAATGGTATAAAACCAATGGTAGTATTTGTCTGTCCTATGCTATAGATGTAGCCCAAAATTTGAGCATTTCTATATTTTTTAGAAATACCAATGAGAATCTTTGTCCATGTTTGGGTATCGATACTAATAATTCCATCCTTATTCACATTAAAAGGATTATATCCCGCCAAAGGCATATCTGCATTATATTCTCTTGGATCATAATAATGGGACAGCCATTGACCATTCCAAGTATTAATTTGATTTCCTTTTAACATAGATGTCTCATTAAGACACTTACGATAGAGCTTCCAACCTTCAAAAATATCAAGAAGAATTTCTTTGTTACTAAAAAGAATCGAAAAGCCTCCCTGCACTCCAATACCAAGAGCATCTCCAATCCACGATGTATAGATTTCTTCCTGAGAGTTTGGTAACTTCAAATCTGTCACTTGACCAGATGTTGTAGCTGTAACATCTAATGAAGCATAACCACGTGCAATGCTTGCATCAGCTTCACTCTCTTCAATTTTCTTAATCAATTTTTCGAAGCGGATCTTTCTTTGTTCAGGAGTCTCAAAAGGCTTTTTCCCCTTTATCATATCATCCCAACTTAACTTTGGATTTTCCAAAGGCGAATTGCCTGCAGTCATCATATACTTGTTTTGATCAAAAAACAAGGGATAGAACTGCTCCAAAAAGAAAGTTCGGGCATCATAGCTGGTGCCATATTTTTCATTGTAAGCATCCAGGAATATCTTTCCAATATTTGATGTTATCATATTTTATAGTATTTCAAACGATTGATAATATTCTATTTTACACAAATCGGGTAACAATCCCTTTTCTTTATCATATCCTTTGTTCGGAATGACAAAAGGATGCGACCCATTGTTGAGCTGATCAAGATTTCTATGTGCAATGGAATGATAGCTTACAGGTATTTCCATTTCAATTCTTTCCAATCCATTGGCACATAAGTATCTGTCTTTATCTTCTTCTGTAATACAAACAGCAGAATTGATGTCAAGCGTTTCCAGTAACGCTGATTTCGGATGATGACAAAGTGCCTTTAACACCCATTTCCCTTCCAAGAACGCCACTCCAGTAAAGTCTATATTCTGAAAGTCAATCTTTG
Organism: Prevotella sp. AM42-24; assembly: GCF_003461825.1. Taxonomy (NCBI): domain Bacteria; kingdom Pseudomonadati; phylum Bacteroidota; class Bacteroidia; order Bacteroidales; family Prevotellaceae; genus Prevotella; species Prevotella sp. AM42-24. The sequence continues at coordinate 7,986 of NZ_QTXV01000079.1, forward strand.
GATATACCTTATCTATCATTTCCTGAACATGACATTCCTCCATGATGTCACCACTGTCTGGCAGGACACTGAAAGTATCTTTCAGAACATCCAGACTATAAGGAAGAGCTTCTTTATCATCTTCAGATGGTGCTATGACATATATCGGCTTGTAGTGTCCAATGGTATCTCTTGTACGCTTGCGATTAATTCGTCCAAAACGCTGTGTAAGAGCATCAATTGGAGCACACTCAGTAATCATTATATCAAAGCTGATATCAAGACTGACCTCTACTACTTGAGTGGAAACTACAATGCATGGAACGTTTTCTAATTGATTGAAGTCTTCACGCAACTTCGTTTCCAATTTAGCCCTGTCGCTTCGTTTGTACCTGCTATGCACAAGCATCTTCTTCACATCCGGATATAATTCTTCAATAGACTCATATAGTTTCTGTGCTCTTTTTACTTGATTACATACTATGAGAACTTTAGAATTGCTTTCGATTGCTGAGGCTATCACATCATAAGATTCTTTTTTATCTTCGAGTTTGTAGATTTGATGTCTGTTGAATGATTGAAGCGTCAGAGACTCTAACTTAACCTCATAGACAGCATCAGCTCCACCCAATAGATGAAGTATCTTCTGATACAATACAGTAGGCATTGTTGCCGTACCAACATGAACTCTACACTCCAGCGCAACAAGAATTTCTATAATGCGTAGAACTATAGACTGCATAACATCAGAATAGGTGTGTATCTCATCGAGAATCACATCACAACCTTTTAAATCCATAGCCATGGCCTCATATCCTTTGATACCAAAAACAACAGAGGCCATCTGGTGTGGAGTAAGGACCTTCACTGATGCACCAACATGACGCTGCATGATACTTTCCTCTATCTTACCGTCTTTCACTTTCAGATTAGAGGATGCATGTAGAAGATGAACTTGAGCATTAGTATTACTCAAATCATTCTTTATTCTATCATACATAGCGTTAATTGATGCTTGAAAAGGCAGTGTATAGAAAACTCTTCCACGACAACGCCTCAACAAAAAATCAGTTTTTCCAGCTCCAGTTGGAGCCGTTACCAACGTATGCATCTTCTTACTATCCGAAGAAATCAATGATAAAGGATAGAGTTCACTTTGCCTATTGTAAAAAGACAAATCTGGTTTGATGAAGAGTTTATCAAGCGGCATTTCAAAAGTAGTCTCCATAGCAGAAGCCATGTGATCTGCCGCCATCAACAACCCTCTCCATTCAGAACATCCCTGTTTTCTACCATCACAATAGTCTATGACATATTCGTAATTTTCTTTTGCCTCTTCCAAAGAAACCTCATGAGTTTCCAAGCCAAGGCTTTCAAGAATATCAATGGCTATATGACTCCATTCTGGAAATAACTTTGAATGTTCCTTGAAACAATCTGATGCGTCATCTAAATCTAAAATACCCAAATCCCGAACATCTTTATACATTGATTTATGATGCGCTACTATCATATCTATCACAGCATCTCTATGTTCCTGACATACTAACGACAGAAAGAACAAGGAAGCTATTTCATGGCGAAAAACAGAGCCAGGCTTCTTCTTGTTTGGGGAAATCAGCGATTGCTGGAACACTGGACTTACCTTTCCGATGTCATGCAATAAAGCTCCTTCTACTGCAATCTGTTCATCAAATCCTAAATGTTTAGCCATAACCCGAGCTGTATCAGCAACATTCTTTAGATGCTGATATAAACAAACATGTCCATTCTGCTCGCTTTTAGCTAATATTTCTTGATGAATATTCATATAGTTACATCGTTTAAAGTAAAGATTGACCATTATACTCTATCCAGCCAACCATTGGCTGATTATCGTTAAAACGGTTATAGCCAACCAGGAAAGACTGCTCAGAATTTCCAAAGCGCAATTCAAAACCAGGTAATTGATTGAATTGTTCTTCTTCCATCACTCTGATTTCTGATTCTGGCAAGAGTATATCTTCATTTCTGCATACACATACATGTTGCTTCGATGCAATAATAGCATCTTCTTCGTTTTCAAAAGCAATACATAAAACCGGATGCAAAAGAACAGAACGCTTCAATACAGAACGATTTCTAATGAAAGTTCTGTTTTTATACTCCCAACCTCTTGGCTGTATCACTTCCTGTTGAGAATCCAGGGAATCATACTTCAATTTGTGCCTCAAAATTTTATGGATTCCTGGAACGTCCAAAAGTTCAGGAAACAGTTTTTTCTCTATGCCTTCTATAATAGAAGGAGTTAGAAACTGCTGGCTGAATGTTTCTCCATCACGAACAGCGGTCCATGGTTTAATAAAACCGAACTGTCCTTTATATGTTACGACATACATAATCAAATCCTTTAATAATTAGTAAATTGCTCCAAATCCGATACCCGTACAGTTGCCTACACCAACATTCCATATAAATTGTTTCGTCTCAGGCTTACCTTTGATGACAACCGGGCAAAGACTTGCCTTATTGCCAATACCATGATAACGAACCAACTTCAACTTCTTTTTGGAGTAAGAAAGATCAAAACAGATATCCAACGTTTCATCCTCTTCCAATCCAGCCTCTTTCATCTTAGACAAAAGAGTTTCCTTAAGATACTGGTTTGCCTGAGCATGATTGAAATTATACTGTTTAATACTTCCATCATCCAATTTCCTCTTTATAAAAATCGGACTAGCACAATAATACAAATCCCGCTCTGAAAATTGAGGTTCAGCACCAATAGTTATGTCAGTTACAAACATACCACAAAACATCTCAGGATCTTCAAGGATTGTTCTGATGATAGCCTTAATGATACTTTCATCATAAAAGCTAATAAACATCGTTGCACCCTGTGAAAACTGAAGTGCATTCTCCACTTTTCTTCCTCCATTCAACCAAGAGAAAGAATACAATGAAATCGTATCATGAATAGAGTTGTTTCCAATCCATTTATGAATAGTACCAACCAGTTTCTGGTGATAATCAAAAGGAACTGGTGTAGTATTCGGTGAAGTTTTTAAATGAATTCTCATATTTTTTGTAATATTTAATCAAATATCTAATTATTAAATTTATCTACTTTTCCCCCTCTATCTTTTTTAAATTGATAATAGAATCAATACGCTTTTCTCTACCTGTCGTTTCTGGATAAGCGTAATGTCCTAAGCCCGATTCCCAAGGATTATCTTCCAGATACTCTGCATACCACCATCGTTTGTATTCTGTTTCTATAATGCCAAAGTCACGGGCACTGAGAATCAATGCACGAAGTGATAAACCATAGACATTTTTAAGATCTATCATTTCTTCCAAGGATATATTCGTCCTTTTGGTTCCTCCCATCTCTTCTATATATGTCTTCTTGGGGAGAATAAAGTAACTAAAGTTTCCCACCCCAAAATAGTAGGGTAAAAATAA
>NZ_QTXV01000008.1:0-111043 GCF_003461825.1 Prevotella sp. AM42-24
AAAAGGGTGCGTCACAGACTTATGACACACCCTCTTTCTCTGCACTCAATATTCCCAAAAGGAATAAGAAGAATATCTTTCTATTCACTATTCGTCTTTGACTGTTTATCTAAAACAATGATGGTTTGCCTGTATTTATACAGGAATTACTTTTTTGGAATGACGGGATGAACTTCATCATCTACTTCATCGAAGTCGAACAAATTCTTGAAATCATCGATGAGACTCTGGATCTTGTCTGAAACAGTCTTGAACTGCTGCTCATTAAAGTAATCCTCATAAGAATACTTAGAACCATCGGTGAACTCCAACCAGTATTCATAATCCCAGTACTTATAGGTACCGTAATCCTCTGCCAAGTATGGAGCGAGATAGATTTTAGCAGCAGGAGAAACTGAACCATCCAGATAGAGCTTTGCATCCACCTGCTTGTTGGCATTCTCTACAAACAGCTTAAACATGCTCTCATCACCATCATTATCATCAGCCTTACTCAAATTATTATAGTACAAGTTACCATCCAGGATTTTATAGACAACCTTAGCCTTGCCCAAGATGTTAATTGTGATATTGATCTGACCGAATTCAGATTTCTCACCGCTTGGAGTGATATTACCATTTCCGTTGCCTTCCAAAGTGATGAGTTCCTCACCATTCTTGCTGAACACAACCTTAGCCTCAGCAGTCTTGCCAGCCTTATAAACAGCCTTCTTCACTTCCGCCTTGTAAGCACCGATGGTAACGACAGAAGTTACATCCACTTCATCCTTAGACAAATCCACTTCCTTACCGGTCTTCACCTGAGAAGTAACAGAAACTGTACCCATATTTTTGCCCTCACGAGTAGCAGTAATATCAATCTGCTTAGGGAGCATGAAGCGGTTTTCATACCTTGTTACGATTTCCTGACTACCAGTCCATTCCCAATCTTCATCATCAAAAACAGAGTGATGAATCTCTGTAGCCTCAGCACTTGCCTTCAGCGTAATGACACATTTCTTCTGCTGAGCATCATGATAGATGAAGCTGAGATGGTCGCCACCTTTCTTGGTCTGTACCCAAGTACCCTGCTGGAGTTCAAACTCGCCCACGAAATTAGCGGCATTCCAAAGATGATTATCGGGGTTGGCTTTAATCTCGCAAGCTTCGACACAAGCCTCAAACCAGTCTTGGATAACGCCTGCCTTATCGCTGACATCTACATCCAACATCTGTTTGTATTCCTCAAACTCATTGGCACTGATTTTAGACAACAATTCCTGAGAGGTTCTGTCCAAACTCTGTTTAGCCTGAGCAGCAGTAACGATGGTTTCTGTACCGCCACCTGCATTTCCACCTCCTGGGTTTGGATCTACTGGATCATTTGAACTATCTCCACATGCTGCGAAAAACATCACTGCCATGGAAAGTAATGAAACTAAAATACTTTTATTCTTCATAGGATCTTAAGCATTATACTCGCTCCATCCCCAAGAGCAAGTTAGTTAGTAATTATAGTGCGAGGATGACCAATAGGCACTAAACGTTCTTATTATGGCTACAAATATAAGGATTTTATTTTGATTTTCTATTCTTTTTAACATATTTTATGCGTAAATTTTGATTGGAACAGCCTATACGATCTAAAAGTCCCACGGATTTACATAGTTTTTTTTATTCATCGGATGGCACGGAATTTAGTCGGAGGGTTCCTGCTGAGGCGATTACCCACGGATTTACGCGGAAGCGACCTATTCGTTCGATGCAGATACCCCATGAGAGTGGAATATGGTCCCACAGATTTCACAGATGTACACAGATTTTTCGGGTGAGGGTTTTCTCACGCAGATTTTTTATCTCATAAAGATCTGTGTTAATCTGTGAAATCTGTGGGACAAAAAAACACCACGAAGAAAAATCTGTGGAATATGTGGTATATTATTTTCAAGAAATCTTTTCAAGCAGGAGTTCTATCAGTCTTGGAATACCATAGTCTTCTATTTCCTCCTCCTTGATCCAGATATAATCATCGGGAAGCTGGGGATGGGCATCGGTTTCCAACAGGTAAAAGTCAGCCAAAAGAATGCGATGGGTCAAGACATGCTTCACATCCTGAGCCAGCAGCTGCAGGGCATCTACGTTTGACAAGTGAAGGTCTGCTGCAAGTTCTTTCTTGAAAGAAGAAAGCTTCGTGAGAGAAGTCGAAAACATTGTGGAAGACAGAGATGCCTGTGCGGAAGAAGGCGAGGCACAGGCTTCAGCGATATCTGAAGCATTGAAAGGTTCCCATAATCCTTGCCAAATATCTCCCTCTCCCCTACGATGAATGGCAGTCTCACCCTTACACCTTATATATATATAGGAAAGATGACGGGTCTTCACCTTCATGGTCTTTTGCTTGACAGGCAGTTCGGCTACCCGATTGGTTCGCATCGCCTCGCAGGTTTCAGCAAGTGGGCAAAGCAGACATTTCGGAGACTGAGGGGTGCACTGAATTGCACCAAAATCCATCATCGCCTGATTATAGGCTGCAACCAGAGATAAAGACGATTGAAAATCGGAAGCCGGAGAGAAAGACGAGAGAGAATCGGAAGCCTTTGATGAAGGCAACAGAGACTGCGCTAAGGCTGCAAACTCCTTTTTGCCCTGCGTGGAATTGATGGGAGTATCAATGCCAAAATACCGGGCAAGGACACGATAGACATTACCGTCCACCACAGCAGCCGGAATATCGAAAGCAAAGGAGCCGATAGCAGCTGCCGTATAATCTCCCACACCCTTCAGTTGTTTGATGCCTTCAAGCGTATCAGGAAAATGACCGAGTGCCACAATCTGCTTAGCTGCCGTATGGAGATTCCGGGCACGGGAATAATAACCCAATCCCTGCCAAAGTTTCAGAACTTCATCCTCATGGGCAGCCGCCAAATCCTGCACAGTGGGATATTGAGCCATAAACCGCTCCCAATACTCCCACCCCTGGGCAATGCGGGTTTGCTGCAGGATAATCTCACTCAGCCAGATGGCATAAGGATCACGAGTCTCTCGCCAAGGCAACGCCCTGCCGTTTTCACGAAACCAAGAAATTATAGTATTAGCAAATTCCATCCCTGCCTTTTTACTTTTTTACCTTTTTACTTTTTTACCTTTAAAACATTACTGTTCCGGATATTGCTCATAAATCTTCAGTTCGAACTCATTGGCAAGCGCATAGGCATGCTCCATGATGTCAGCAAGAATATGCTCATAGTTGACCCAAACCTTATCCTTGATGAAGAAATAAAACTCAATCGGGAGTCCGCACTGCGTGGCTTCCAAATGGCGCACCATCAGTGTGAGTTCCGTATTGATTTCCGGACGCTGGCGCAGATATTTCTCCATAAACTTACGGTAGAGTTGCAGATTGGTTGGGGCAAGAGCTGCCGGATTCTTCAGGTCTTCTATATCCTTGCCTTCCTGTCTGTCTTTCTCCAAAGCCTTCTGGAGAGATTCTTTCAGTTTGAAGGAATCTTCAGTTGCAAAATGCTTAGAAATCAACTTCTGTTTCAGCAAGTCATCTACCAGTCGGATGCTGCGGAAATCGAAGTAAACCAGGCGTTTCACCCGTCGTCCCCCACTATTCTGCATACCAATCCAGTTTTGGAAAGAACCATTCACCAAGGTGGTAGGAGAAATGGTGACGATGGTATTATCGAAGTTGCGCACCTTGACTGTAGTGAGCGACATTTCCTCCACGATACCGTTGGCATCCACCGACTTCACCGTAATCCAGTCGCCCTTATGGAGCATATCGTTGCTCGTAAGACGGACACCAGAAGCCAAACCCGTAATCGTATCCTTGAAAACCAGCATGAGGACTGCAGAAGTGGCACCCAATCCAGCAAACAAGGTAAGCGGACTCTTGCCCAACAGGATGGCCACCACCACGACACCTGCTACAAAGAGCATGAGAACCCTGAGCACGCCACAGAAAGTATGAAAATACTGTTGAGCAGAGGACCGGCGATCCTTGGCATCTTCCAGTCCTTTGAAAGACCCGATGAAAACCAGGACGGTTCTCACAGACATCACCACGATATAGATGCCCGTAGCTCTTTCGAGGATTTCCTTGAAAATCGGATATTCCAGATAGATGAGTGGCATGAGCGACCAGATGACGACAGCCGGCACAATATGGCAAGCCGAGTTGAGTACCTTCTTATTGAAAAGCACATCATCCCAGGAAGCCTCCGTCTTCTCCGTAATCTTGGAGATAAGCGGCACGAGAATCTTACGGCAAAGGAAATCGCTTATAATTGCCAGCAGAATAGCGGTAACTGTAAGCAACAGATGGCGGAGAACGGGTACGGAATCGCCCGAAACACCAGCCCACACCATCATTTCATCCACAAATTTACGTATTTCTTCCATATATCAAGTCTTTACGGTTGGCAAAGCAACTCACACACCTTGTCTGCAAAAGAGCGTGCATTATTGCTATGCATAATACCATTATTGAGAATCGAGAAGCAAAGATCGTGGCCATTTGCCGCCTTGCAGTAACCGGCAAGACCAATGACACCTGTCACCGTGCCCGTTTTAGCCTTCACATTGCCATGAGCAAAACCGGAGCGCATTCTCCTCTTCAAAGTACCATCCACACCAGCAATTGGCAAGGACTGTTTGAGATGCGGCAGGATGTTCTCGTCCTGGTAAGCATAGCGAAGGAGCTTGACCTCCAGTTCGGCAGAAACATAGTTGTAGAGAGAAAGACCAGAGCCATCTGCAAACTTATATCGGGCAGGATCAAGTCCAATCTTTCTAACCAGCTGGCGCTGCACATTTCTGGCACTCTTGGCACTTGCCGGACGGTTGCCAGTAGAAGATGCAATCTGATAATACATGCTTTCGGCATAGAGATTATCACTGTCTTTCATCATCTTATGCAAAATCTGATCCATGGTATGGAAACGGGTACAGATGGTGAAAGCACTTGCCGGACAGCGCTTCACGGAAGTTCCGGAACCGGCATAGAAGATACCAGCGTCCTTCAGCTTGGCGAGAAATCTTTCCATGAAAATATCCTTGCGTCCGAAAACCAATGGGGATAGCACGGGATTATCATCATCCCAGCACCAACCTTCGCCCAACAGGTCTTCGTCCTTCATCGAGCGGTCGGCATAGATGCTGCCCTGAATACTATCCACGCCCATATCTTTGAGACTGGTGACAAAGGCGGTCATATCATCATTATTGAAACGAGGATCCATACCACCGATGCAATACACATCACCCATAAGTACCCCATTATCAATCGTGCCCGTATATTTCAGAGTCGTTTTAAACTGGTAAGAACCACCCAACTTATCGAGTGCCGTAATCGCCGTAACGAGTTTCATGGTGCTGGCAGGACGCATCAGCTGGCGTTCACGGAAGCGGTAAATGCAGGAATCAGCCTCCAGGTCCCAAACCATGATACCCACCTGAGAAGTTTCAAACATTTTGCTCTTCAAGAGTTTGTCAAGCCCCACCTTCACCGTTTCCGTCCAAGGCAATCGCAAAGTATTAGCAGCAATCGTCTCCACCATAGTAGAGTCAGCCACGTCAGAATCATCACTATCCTCCACTACCTCCTCATCCTGCTCAGGGTTCGCATCATTTACCAGAACGTCCTGATTTCCCTGATTTTTCACAATTTGAGCCTGCATATTGGGGAGACAGAGCGTCATCACCATCAGAAGACTCATCACATATTTTATCATCATTTTCATTTCTAATTTGTCAATTTATATTTTGAGAACCATTTCTCATTTGTCATTTCTCATCCTTTTCTCAATTTCCCGGATAAAACTTTCCTCATTATCAGGCTGCAGACTGACCAGTTTGTAAGCTCCCACCTGAATAACGAGAGCATGGTCGAGTCCCCAACACGTCTTCATAGGTTCCACGCTGACAATATCGCACACTGGAATGGTCTGGTTTCGGGAGAATCGCCCCTCATTGATGACGATGAAATCCATTTCCTCATCCCGGTCGATAGGTTGCACCCTTCGGAAAGTATAAGTTGTATTCAGAATGCGCTCGATCATGCCCACAATGACGATGGCAAGCAGGATGCCGATGATAGCCACCTTCACCCAGAAGAAATAACCGGTGAGGAGCGCAAATACCGCCACGCCACATTTGGCAGGAACCGAAAAACGCTTATGAAAAGTTCTGTCTGTCATACCTTATTATATATATGTTAAGTCGCCCCGAAGCCACCAATTAGCACCTCACAAGGGTTTAGATTTACAAAAAACACTGCAAAATTACAAAAAATCCGTCTCTTATTACTCATTTTAAAGATAAATTATTACTTTTGCAACGAATTAAGGTTTCATCCCTTACAATCTTAAGGGAAATGCAGGGTAAAACCATCTCAAAATGAAATAAAAATGAAGACTCTATTCCATAGGAATAAGAGATAAATTGATAAAATAAACTCAAATGGTTTATAAGTATGATTTTCTGATTATCGGTGCAGGAGTTGCCGGTATGAGTTACGCCCTGAAAGTAGCCAGAGCGAAAAAAGGTAAAGTGTGCATGATCTGCAAGACCTCTCTCGACGAGGCCAACACTTCATTTGCACAAGGTGGTGTCGCATCAGTTACCAACCTGGAGGTGGATAACTTCGACAAGCACATCCAGGATACAATGATTGCTGGTGACTACATCAGTGACTACAAAGCAGTTAAACAGGTTGTTACCAAGGCACCAGAACAGATCAAGGAACTGGTGGAATGGGGAGTCAACTTCGACAAGCAGCAGGACGGCAAGTTCGACCTTCACCGTGAGGGCGGACACAGCGAGTTCCGCATCCTCCATCACGCCGACGATACGGGTGCTGAAATCCAAAGAGGACTGATGGAAGCCGTACGCAACAACCCAGACATCGACATCAAGGAGAACCACTTCGCAGTGGAGATTATCACCCAGCACCACTTGGGCGCACGCGTTACCCGTCGCACTCCTTACATCAACTGCTACGGAGCCTACGTCCTCAATCCTGATACCCAGAAAGTAGATACCTATCTCAGCAAGGTGACTGTGATGTGTACAGGTGGTTGCGGTGCGGTCTATCAGACCACAACCAACCCAATCATTGCCACAGGCGATGGTGAGGCGATGGTCTATCGTGCCAAGGGAACAGTTGCCGATATGGAGTTTGTACAGTTCCACCCTACTGCCCTCTTTCATCCGGGAGAAACTCATCCTGCGTTCCTCATCACAGAGGCCATGCGTGGCTACGGCGGTATTCTCCGTTTGCCTAACGGCGAGAGTTTCATGGAGAAATATGATGAGCGCCTGAGCCTTGCCCCTCGTGACATCGTGGCTCGTGCCATCGATAAGGAGATGAAGATTCACGGTCTTGACCATGTTTGTCTCGATGTGACCCATAAGAATCCGGAGGAGACCAAGCATCACTTCCCTAACATCTATGCAAAGTGTCTCAGCATCGGCATTGATATTACGAAGGATTATATTCCTGTTCGTCCTGCAGCCCACTACATGTGTGGCGGTATCAAAGTAGATCTGAACGGTTGTTCCAGCATCAACCGCCTCTATGCTTTAGGCGAATGCTCCTGCACAGGTCTTCATGGCGGCAACCGACTGGCGAGCAACTCACTCATCGAGGCCGTCGTTTATGCAGATACAGCAGCCAAGCACAGTATTGAGCATGTGGATGAATACGACTTCAACGACAAGGTGCCTGAATGGAATGATGAGGGTACCATGACCAATGAGGAGAAGGTGCTCATCACCCAGAGTATCAAGGAAGTGGGCGAATGCATGAGCAACTATGTGGGAATCGTGAGAAGTGACCTGCGCCTGAAGCGTGCCTGGGATCGTCTCGACCTGTTGTATGAAGAGACTGAAAACCTCTTCAAGCGTGTGAAGGTAAGCAAGGATCTCTGCGAGTTGCGCAACATGATCAATGTAGGTTACCTCATCACCCGTATGGCCATCGAGCGCAAGGAAAGTCGCGGTCTTCACTATACCATCGACTATCCGGTTCATGCCTACGACAAGAAATAAAGATTTGATAATCAGCAAAACTTTTAAATATTTGTACTCCCCGCATGGGAGCTATTCAACCACCAAAGGGCTGGAGCTTCATCGCTCCAGCCCTTTCGTTTTTCAGGAACCCTATCTCGTCAAGGAGAACTTGATGCTCAGACCGAAGTCTTGTGTCGTCGTCGGATAACTGCTGCTTGAAAGCAGAGGCGTATTCGTCTGACGATCGTAGTAGAAACTCATGGTGAGCATCTTACTCAAGGTATAGTCGGCAGAGAAACTCAACTTCAATGCATTATTGCCGCTGCTGGCACTGCTCATCATGGAGGCAATGTCTCTTACGATGGCAGCCTGCTTGCGGAAACTGAAGTCCAAGCGCAGGTTCAGGTCATGGTTGGTGCCATAAGAATTGTTATTGGAAGAATTCTTCTGCTTGTCAGCCGAACCTTTACCCTTACTCTTGACAGCCTTACGCTTACCTCGCATTCCGAAGAGATGGAAGTTGTTCATGCGATAGCCCATTCCAATCACCCAGTCCTTGCTCACAGCCTCATTGAGCTGAATACTTGTCATACTGAGGTTCATCACGCGCGTCTGGCGATATTCACCCTTCAGCGTCATATTATTATTGAACGTCAGATCAAGTCCCAACAATGGCGAGAATGCCTCATTGATACTCACCTGCGAAACATTGAACATGCTGCTTGGTGAAGGATTTCCGGTAGTGGCATCCTCGATGAAGCCCAAACCATTCATATACTCCTGGAAGGTGCTGTAACTGTTGTAGCTTCCAACGGCGAACACACTCTTATAGGAATGATTGATATTCACACTCTTGAAGTGGTCGCGGAACCAAGGCAACTTACCTAATCCACTATACTTAACAGTCCAGTTAGGCAGCAATCGACTCAAAGCCGGGAAGATGGAGAGCGACTTGCCACCCATGCTGGTATAAGCATTGAGGAAGGCAGGCACCATCACATCAGCACTATACTGGTTGACAGGTGTACGGGAAGCATCAAACTTGCCGCCAGCGAGACTGGAACCAGCAGGATAAATCATTCCAGCGTATTGCTGTTCCACCCGATTGCGGAAGTCCTGCAGAGAGCCCACGAACTTTTCGAAGGTCTTGCTGCGGTAACCACTGTTAGCATCTCCCATTCCCTCGAAAGCAGAACCAATAGAGATGGTAGTCATTTGGAAGCTTCCGCTCTGGGTAGTAGGAGTTCCCTCATACATATACTGTATGCTCTTCTGCGTGGTCATGGTACGCATGGCATTCAGGTCAATCTTCAAGTTCTTCACAGGTTCCAGCGTCATACGAATCTGGAGATCTTCCGTTTTGCTCGTAGCAGCAGGAGTAGCGATGGAATCGTTGAGCAACAACCAGTCGTGCTCTCTTGCCTTCTCGATGTAACTATCGCCAACGAAACCGAAGGCGAAATCCAGACCCGGTGACATGATGCCCTGTTTGGTTTGTCCGAAAGCATCACCAATCGTAGGCAGGAAGCCTGGCAACGTGAGCTGGTAGTTGTTGCGATAACTGAAGCTCACATTTCTTGCCATCATTGCCACACGTGAAATAGCCTGCATGGTCTTGTACCAAGCCTTCTCCTCCAGCGGAGCCTTCGGAAGCACATTCACCTTCAACTTCGTAGCAGAATCCACCTTAGAGGTAATGCGGATTGTGTTATTATCCAACACCTTATATTTCAAGTGGAAGGCCTTTCCATCCTCAGTCTTAGCCGAGACAATCAGACGCTTCGTATTCTTGCCGTGCTTTACGTCCACATATTTTTTCTTCGAATCATCCTTTTTGGAATCATCCTTCTTGGACTTATCCTTTTTAGACTTCTTAGACTTTTCAGCATTCTTTGTTTCAGCCTCATCTCCAGAAGCCTCAGTCTTTTCCCCGGCAGCCTCATCCTTCTCTTTTTTCAAGTCTTTAGCATCAGCTAATAAAGGCAGGAGGGTGATTTCCTGTTCGAAGGATCTCTTGTTGAGCGGCAATCGCTTCTTCTGCTCCTGAGCTTTCTTGTTATTTTTGCTTGTCCACTCCTTCACAGCCTCCTCAGGATCCTTACCAGCATCGATTGCCTCCTGGCGAACCTTAGCCAATTCCTGTTTGCGCTTCTGCGCCTCCTGTTTAGCCTTTTCCTTCTCCTGCTTCTTTTTCTGAATCTGCGAGCGGGAAGGTTCCTTGTCAAACTTCTGGTTGGCAGCCTTGAGGAACGGTACATGATTGTAGAGTTTCACCAGATTGAACGTACCATTGAGGTTTAAACTGCGATTGGTGTTGATGGTATTTCCATACGAGACACCATCCTCATCCTCCGTACCCTTGTTCCAGGAATAGGTGGAATTGTAGGAAGCATCGGCATTAACCCAGTCGAAGATTGGAATCAGATTGAGCGGCAACTGATAGGAAGCCGTAAAGGTCTGATTATAATCCAATGGTGCTCCCCAGTGCTTGATGCTGGTCCAAACAGAATCTTTCCAGGCATGGTACTGGTCTGCATAGAGGTCCTTATTGATTGGGGTATAAGGTTCTTCTATCTGCGCATGGGTGGCACTCTGGAAGTTCATGTGCAGATTCTTGGTTAAGTCCCAACGCATAGAGAACTCACGGTTCCAGAGGAACTGTTCGCTGAACGACAGAGGCAGCTGTGAATTCTCCGTCGATTCCATATCGCGTTCCTGCAACTCATAATAGTTGCGGGTCATCTCCGTATTGAACGCCACATTCTGCGGCAGCCAGTTCAGTCCGAAGCGCTTCAGGATATCCAACCACTTGCTCTTGTTCTTCAACTTCTTGAAAGGTTCCCATGCCTTATAGACCGGAGTCCAGGAATAGTCGAGCGAACCGCGCCAGTTGTCTTCATTCTCATAGACCGTCGTCTCGCCTTGCGTATGCTGGTGGGAATGACTGTAGGAGAACGAGAAGTTGGCAGGGTCGTAAGGCATCGGATGGCGCTTGGTAGCAATTCCGACACGGGCATTGGAGATGGAGAAGTTGGTATTCACCACCTTCGTCACAGCAATATTCTCGATAGAATCCCGTTCCGCCTTAGAGCCTGTAGCATCCAGTGCATCCTGGAGTTCCATATCCGTATCCAGCGGATTGTACTTCGGAGAAGTTTTCTCCTTGGTCACACTATAATATAAAGGTATGCTCACCTTCGCCTTGTCAGGGAAGAACTTACCCATTTCCAAGCTCGTAGTCACGCTGTACGCCCCATAACTGTCGGTACTGCGACTTGCCACCTTGTCTTCCAGTCCACCGAATCCCTCGCTGGTATAACGACCAGTAGCATTGACACTACCCCAGTCAGACAACTGAACATTCAGATTGGCATTCGCAGCCCATCCACCCTTGTTGTTATGTTCCAGAAGTCGGAGTTCGTTGACCCAGACTTCACCGCTCTTCACATCGCCAGAGTTGTTGCGAACACCAATCATCATGGTTTTCACCTCACCCAAGGTAGGATTTCCCACCAAGGTCATCTTGTTGTTCGGATGATTGCTGTCATAAGCCACGAAAGGCTGCGAGAACGAAGCCATGCCCATTGCCTTGGCCTTGTTGCGTTCCTTCTTCAGGGCGGTGAACACACTCATCTGGATATCGAGCATATTTTCCTCAGGCCATACAGCCTTGCAGTCTTCCAATGAACGGCGACTGTACTTACCTTCCGGAGTCAACTTCAGCGGAATCTCATATTCATAATAGTTGTTCTTATAGTCATTACCCAGACGGATGAACACAGAGAGTTGGTTATCTCTCAGGTCGGTGGTGTTCTGAGCGAGTGCATTGGCATGGGTAAACATCTGGATGCGCTTATACTGACGCAGGTCGAGGGTGGTATTCTTGTAAACCGCCTTGGCCTCACCGGTACTCAAATTCTTGACCACAAGGCTCAGCGCCTGTTCATTCTCCTCCACCAACTGAGGTTGAGAAGGGTCCTGCCCACGACGGATGCCAGGAGGAAGCACATAGTTGACCGGAGTTTTCTCGGCATTTTCCTCGATGCTCACCGCACTTGCTTCCAGCGTACCACCATTGGCAGCACTGAGCGGCTGGTCGTAAGTACGCCAGGTGCCACGTACCAGATCCAGAGTTCCGAAACGCATCACGATAGGTTTCTCAAAATTGGTAAGGAACATACGCATGAAGCGGATGCTGGAGAAGTCATTGATATTGCCCACCTTCGATTCATACTGATCTACCGGGATACGGAACTGGTACCAGGTGACCGTCTCATTCTTCGTTCCATTAGGTAAACTTGGTGTATATTCCCGTTTATCAACGATATAGTTCTTACCCACCACAAGGTCTTCCGGACGGATGCTGACATGATACTGGAAATACTTCTCATATTCATTGAGGGTGTAGTCCTGGTTGATATCTTCCACATCCGGTGTAGATTTATAGGAAGTATCATAGCTCTCGGTACGGCTATCGCTATCCGGAGAGTTGCCCTGCGGATTGTTGATGAATTTATAGCGGTACAAGATAGGCGCCTTCATCTGATCCCAGTCTGAACCACGGTAATAGTGATAATCATCACGGGCTGGGTCAGCAAAGATACTGTCGAAAACCGCCTGATTGACCTTGCCCTGTATCTGGTCGAGGTAGGCGCTGCGATAGAATTCCTGTTCCTCCGCATCAGTAAGTCCGTTGAAACCCACATCCTGCAAGGCACGGCTTCCACTGGTTGTGGCAAAGGCATAAGTAACCGTACTCTGCGTAGGGATCTTACCCCACTGAGAGTAGGTAAAACTGTTGCTGCCATCCACAGGCATTCCGCTCTCATAGAATTTCTTTCCATCACGGAGAATATCCTCACTAATCTCTCCTAAGTTGATATAGAAATCACCGCCATAGAGACGGGCATCAGGCTGCTGATTGCTATAGATGAATGGGTCCAGCATCCAGAATTCGATATATTCCACATTCGCCTGCTCGAAGTCATTCGTATCCAACTTGCGCATCATACCACCCCAGTGCTTCTGAGGATTGGCAAGGGTTCCGTCCGCCTGGAGATCAGCCACATTGAAGTTGTACGGACCGCGCTCATTCGGATAGAAGGCAATGTTCATCGCATTCACTGTACTCGTCTCCGTACTATAGGTCTGTTGTTGACGAAGTGGGAACAACTCTCTCATGTAGATAGCTCTCACATAGTGATTGCTCAGCTGGTTGAGGTCGCTCTTGATATGTCCCGGAGTCAGCGTACTACCCTTTCTGTTGAAAAGTGGGTCGATTGTGTACCATGCCATCTGGCTTCTGTTGAATCCACTCGTCAATCCCGTTTTGTCCTTATTTTCAGGGAACATGGAAGGAACGCTGGAGAGGAACCATGAGGTAGGAGTCATCACATCAATACTGCTCTTGGTGGACTCGAAATCATCCAGATAAGAAGCATTGTCCTGTGTTCCGCTCGCCTGTCCGGCAATCAGTTGGGCAAACTCTCCAGTAAAGGAAATCTGCGATGGTTGAGTAAGATGCAGGAACGGAATCTTGTCGAGCACATTCGTCAGCCACTGACTTTCCTTCTTCCAGTTGATGTTGATACCCCAGAGGGTATTCTTCACCGGTTCCTCTCCCATAGCCACCTTGGTAAGGAGCGGTTGTTCACTCAAATGCTGGAACGTACCGCTCAGTTGGAAATTCTTCGAGAAGTCGTATTCCCAGTTGAGTCCAAACATCGTCTTGCGCATCATACCATAGTCGGTATTGCTTTCAAGCGAAACATTGACGGGTGTTCCTGCATCGATGATGCTCTGATTGAGAATCGTCACTTCACCGGCATTGTAATCTACAGAATAGTCAGAACCTTCGGTGAGCGTAACACCACCGGCAGTCACCATCACCGAACCCTGCGGAACATTGTATGCTCCGAGGGAAATGACATTGGAAGAAGAACCCTTGAACTGACCCACCAGCAGGTACTTGTTCTTCTCGGCTATCTGTTTGGCTACCGTCTTCGTACTGTCATAAAGAGCCGTAAAGGCATATTTCTCCGCCTGTTCAGCAGCCACGCCCTTACTCTTCAGATATTCGTACATATAACTACCGAAAGGTTCTACTTTAGGAATGAAGACGCTTCCGTTGGAAACCGTATAACCCTCTACGTAGTCGTAGTAACCATTGCTATGAGCATTGTTATTATTGTCAAGACGGTCGGCTCCCAATACCTTGATGAGTGGCGTCTGCTTCACTTGCTTTTCAGGGATATAGGTGATATAAACACCCGTCGTATCGCTCTGGAATTTCACGTCGAGTCTGAACTTTTCCTTCTCTATCTGGGAAGCTAAGTTATAGACGTTTTTCATCATCAGTTTCCAGTTGCCCTGCTGCGGATTGTTGCTGGTATTCTTGAGAGATTTCACGAAGAGACCCTGCTTGGTGTCAGTAACGTCGCTGGCAAACTCACCCACCTGGTAAGTGACACCACCATACGTATATTCGTATGCCACTGCCAGAACCTGGTCGGTCTGCAACTGGTTTCGCAAGGAAATATAACCCATCGCTGTATTCACCGTATATTCCGATGAATTCAGAAGACGCGCATTCTCCAACTTTTCAAAATCATTACCACCGACAAGTCCAGCACCTTCCAGCGTAGAAGAAGTCTGATTCGCATCACGGGCAGCACTGTACTGGTTGACCATTGCATCATACTCCGTATTCGCCTTGTTGGCTGGGACCACGGTTCCTCCCACAGCCCACATTGGATTGCTTACCTTCTCGTTTTCACCCAAGTCGGTAAGCGCCACGATGTTTCTCGTATTCTCAGACGAACCCGTCTTATTGGTAACCCAAACCTCCACGCGGTTGATGGTAATACCGGTAGTAAGGTTAGGCAATTTCTGCATCCATCCATCATAATGGTTGCGGAAGTATTGTGAAAGGAAGAAGTGCTTGTTCTCCTCATAGTCGGTCACGTTCTTTTCAAAAGGCGTAAGCTGGACGCCACCCTTAGAGGAAACGCTTTTGGAGGAAGACTTCTTCTGGGAAATGACGGTTTGCAACTTGAGTTTACCAAACTGCAAATCGGTGCGGAAGCCGAAAAGACTGCTGGCTCCACGAATGAGTGACGAGTTGGAAGGAAAAGACACATTACCCGCCTCTACGAGTTTGATGATTTCATCTTCCTTGCCATCGTACTTGAGCTTCATATTCTGAGCATCATAATCGAAAGTAGCATCCGTGTTGTAGTTCAAGTTCATATTGACCTTATCACCGACACGACCATTAACATTGAGATTGATTTTCTCATCGAAATCCATCATCGTCGTCTTGCGGTTTCGGATAGGAAGCGAAGGATTATCCACATTCTTTTTCTTCACACCAAACTTCAATTCGGCCGTACCCTGCGTTTTCACACGAATACCACCCGGACCGAAAATCTTCTCAGCCGGTCCTAAATCAAAGTGCATATCCGTAAAGTCGAATTTCTCCTTACCCTTAGCCTTGAAGATTTCATCATTCTGCTTACGGTAATAGGCATTACGTTCCTGCATCTCGCTCCAGACAAGATACTCCTTCGGGGTAAGCATGATAGGCGCAGTAATCCAAGTATTCCCGAGCCGATTACCAATCACATATCGGTCGAGCGTATCATTATACTCCACCTGATACTTCATGTTGTCGGGGCGCTGCAGGTCGAGCGGACTTTGGTAAAGGTCGCTGAGGGTAATCGGTTGGGTGCGCTGCACAGGCCAACGGGGGTGCAGCAGACTGTCAGGAATAGAATCCTCATCAGAAAGAATTGGCTGTGCGGTGATTCCATTCTTCGCAGCAGTCCCGTTCTTAGCAGCAGCTCCATTCCTTGAATTTTGTGTATTTTGTCGATTCTGAGAGCCCTGTTTTTTTTGCCGCGAGATGTCAGACTGCTGGTTTCTGTTGCGAGTTCTGTCATCTTGAAGGTACGGCAAGCCGATGGCATTGCCAATGACTGAAGTCAAGAGCAATGCCATCAACAAATATGCGTATTTTATATTTTTTATTCTAAACATCAAAAAACTGTCGTGAAAATTATTTAATCTGCTTCAAGGCCAACTTGATTACTTCCTCCACCTTGAGATCAGGTTTCGCTTTCAGGATTTCTATGACCACCTTAGCGGAAGGAGCTGGAGAGAATCCAAGCATGGTAAGCGCACTCACTGCCTCATCCTTCACATCATTGTTGACCAAATCCACATTACCTCCATTGGCAGGTAATTCATTGGCAATACCCAAAGACACAATTTTGTCCCTGAGGTCAATAATGATACGTTGTGCCGTTTTCAGTCCGATACCTTTCACGCTTTTCAGTATTTTCTCATCTCCAGAGGAAATCACATTGCAGAGTTCAGAAGGAGACAAGGAGGAAAGAATCATCCTCGCGGTATTAGCACCCACTCCTGACACAGTGATGAGCAGGCGATAAAGTTCCCTTTCCTGTTTGCTGGCAAAGCCGAAAAGAGTATAGGAATCATCTCTTCCGCCTGCCACCAGTACTTCATGTACATAGAGTTTCACCGTTGCTTTTCCCTGAATAGCCGTATAAGTATTCAGTGATATGTTAAGTCCATATCCTACCCCAGCAGTTTCCAAAACAGCCATGGTAGGAGTCAAGTCTGTCAGTTCTCCCTTGATATATTCTATCATCTTTATGCTTTTTTTATTTTACGCTACTTTATTTTTGCTATCATTCAATAGATCTCGAAATATCAGAGAATCTATTAAATAATATTTAATAAACGGAGAATCAGGGAAAATATTGCCACAAAAAGTATATTATTACCAAATATCACTAAAAAAGAAAGGATGTGGTATCAATCAAATCCTATACACACTGAAAAATCCCACAGATTTCACCAATTTACACAGATCTTTTTGAAGTCAAAAAATAAATCTGTGTTAATCTGTGAAATCTGTGGGACTATTTTTAAGAGAAGGGGGTTATGATCTCTTCTTAGAAACCTTTTTGGATTTCTTTGCTTTTGCTTGAGACTCTTTCGCTTTGGTTCCCTTCTCAGAACTTGTCAAAGCCTCATATACGATACCAGCCAACTTCTCAGCACCCTTGGCATTCGGATGAATACCATCACCCAACATCATATTGCTGAATGTATATTGGGAATGGAGGTCGAGATAATGACACTTATTCTTCTTTGCCAACTTCTGCAACACAGGAATCTCACCATTCACGATTACACTATCATTGATGGTCCAACTGCCCTTGAAAGCAGGAATTGGAGAACAAAGATAAATCTCTGGACGACTTGGCAATGCCTTCAATGTGTCTATCATCGCCTGCATACTCTGACTATATTCCTCTGCTCCATGCGCCCAATTATGAGTCTTGGAGTCATTGGTGCCCAATTTGATCACTACGATATTTGGCAAGAAAGCCTGCGCATCCTTCCAAGCTAACTCCTTCATGTATGGAATATCACCCTTGTTCATCATCGTACGGGCAGACACACCAAAGTTTTTTACCTCATAATCTGCTCCCAACTTCTTCTGCAACTGAGCTGGATAACCTTTATCCTCCGCATTCATAATGCCAAATCCATCCGTAATCGAATTGCCGATACATGCCACACGGACTGCATTTTCTTTAGGAGCCTTAAAGCTCTGCAGCCACGCCGTCAGATCTGCAAGCATCTGGTCGTGATGCTTGAAATTGCTGCGGAATCCCCAACCATGACCACCAGTTGGATAGACATGCAGTTCACAATCGTTTCCAGCCTGGTGCATACGGGTATAATAAGCCACGCCATTGGTAACTGGAGGAACCACATTGTCATCATTCGACATCAGAAGAATCGCACGAGGCGTCAGATGGCCACGAACAGCCTTGTCATTAGACCATTCTTCTATCAACTTAGGATTAGACTTGCGCTCATCACCCAGGAAATTGACGCAGGAGCCTTTATGAGTAATGCGCTCATCCATCGAGATAACCGGGTAGAAAAGTATAGAAAAATCAGGACGAGCAGAATATTCAGCATGCGTACTGACAGAAGAAGCAAGATGACCACCAGCAGAGAATCCCATGATACCTACATCCTGAGGATTTATATGCCATATAGATGCACTATCTCTTACCGTACGGATAGCTTGATAAGCATCCCCTAAAGGAATATTTCTATTCCCATTAGGCATGCGATATTTTAATACAAAAAAGGCAATACCCTGCTTATTGAAGAACTCAGCCCACTGATGACCCTCATGATCCATTGCCAAGTGAGAATAACCCCCACCAGGACAATCTACGACTGCCCGACCTGTAGGATTCTGAGGAAGATAACAGGTGAGTTCACTTTTACCATCTGCACTGTTTTTCAGTACAAATTTACGGGCTGTTGACTGAGCTGACAGATTGATGACCGCCAGCATCATAGCACAAAACGCAAATAACTTTTTCATTGCTTTATCATTGATTAGGTTTACATTTCATCTTTTGTATGCAAAGTTACGTAATTTTCGGCTAACACAACGCTTTATTTTCATTATTTTTTGGTTATTTTCGTACAAATAACTTTGTTGTTTGTTTCTTTTTTACTAAATTTGCAGAAAATTCTGAACTATAACGTAAAAAGTCGTGATTATGAAACAATTTTTCAAGTATGTAGCAGCCACCATTGTTGGTCTTTTTGCCTTTTGCCTCATCTTCGGCATTTTCGGCTTCATCAGCCTCATTGGCATGGTTGCTTCCAGCAGTAGCACTCCTACCATCAAAGACAAATCGGTCATGGTGCTCACGCTACAAGGAGAAATCATCGACAGAGCAGAAGACAATTGGTTGGGGCAGATTACCGGCAACCAGTTCAATACGCTCGGTATGAACGAAATACTTTCTGCCATCAAGAAAGCCAAGACAGAAGAAAAGATAAAAGGTATCTATCTGGAAGCTGGTGCCTTACAGGCTGACTATGCCACAATCCAGGAAATACGCAATGCACTCGCAGATTTCAAGAAAAGCGGCAAATGGATTATTGCTTACGGCGATGCCTTCTCGCAAGGCAGCTACTATTTAGCCTCCATTGCCAACCAGGTTTATGTAAACCCAGAAGGTAATATAGATTGGCACGGAATCTCATCTCAACCACAATATATCAAGGATGTGGCTGCCAAGTTTGGCGTCCATTTCACGGTGGTAAAAGTGGGTAAATATAAAAGTTTTACGGAAACCTACACCGAGGATAAGATGAGTGATGCCAACCGTGAGCAGGTTTCACGCTATATCAACGGACTCTGGCAACAGATACTGACGGATGTTTTCAACAGTAGAAAAATCAGCAAGGATTCGCTCAATCACTATGCAGACGGGCTCATGGTGTTCGACGACAGCAAACTCCTGAAATCACGTAAATTCGTAGATGGTTTCTGCTATTATGATGAGATCAGGAATATCGTAAAGAAACAACTCGGTTTGAAACCAGACCAGGAGATTGCTCAGGTTTCCATGAAAGATGTCAATGCGGCTATCAATGACAACTATATGATGGGCGACGAAATCGCTGTCTATTACTGTCAGGGTAGCATCGTGAGAATGGCTACTCCAAGTATTTATGGAGACGAGCAGCAGATAGTCAGTTCTGATGTCGTCAGAGATCTGGAAGAACTGGCAGAAGACAAGAATGTAAAAGCCGTGGTTCTCCGCATCAATTCCGGTGGCGGTGACGCTTATGCCTCAGAACAAATCTGGCATGCAGTAAGCGAGTTGAACAAGAAGAAGCCTGTAGTTGTTTCCATGGGAGGCATGGCTGCTTCTGGAGCTTACTACATGAGTATGGGAGCACGATATGTAATGGCCCAGCCTACTACCCTGACAGGCAGTATCGGTATCTTCGGAGCATTACCAGACTTCAGCGACTTGCTGACCAAGAAATTAGGATTCAAGTATGATGAAGTAAAAACCAACAAGAACAGCGCCTATATGGGTGCCGGAACTGCCCGCCCATGGAGTCAGGAGGAAATCACCCATCTACAGGCTTATGTCAACCGTGGCTATGCTCTATTCCGCAAGCGTGTGGCTGACGGAAGAAAGATGAACGTGGAGGAAGTTGAAAAAATCGCTCAAGGAAGAGTCTGGCTCGGAACGGATGCCAAGAAGATCAAACTGATTGACGGATTCGGAAGTCTGGACGATGCCATTGTCAAAGCGGCACAGTTGGCAAAGATTTCAGATTATCAGACGACAGAATACCCTATGCAGGCAGACTGGATGGAGCAACTCCTTTCTCAGGTATCAGACAATAGTGGCAACTATCTGGACGAGCAGTTGAAACTGACGCTCGGCAACCTCTACCAGCCATTTGTGATGGTACGTAATATGAAGGAAAAAGAACCAGTGCAAGCAGCTCTACCATTCTTCCTGAATATCAACTAAAGGGATTTATATATATAATATAATAAGGTATAAGAAACAATGAGAACAGAAGGCGACCTTATCAAGATCAACGATTGGCTGCTACCATTCAGTTGGATTTATGGCAGCATAGTGAGATTTCGCAACTGGCTCTTCGATATGGGTCTCAAGAAGAGCAAGTCATTCTCCATACCCATTATCTCAGTGGGCAACATCACAGTGGGCGGTTCCGGAAAGACACCCCATGTGGAATACTTGATACGCCTGTTGCACGACAAAGCAAAGATTGCCGTGCTATCACGTGGCTATAAGAGAAAAAGTCATGGTTATGTACTTGCCGAGGAAAGTACTACCATGCCGGAAATAGGTGACGAACCTTTCCAGATGCACCAAAAATTCTCTGATATCTATGTGGCTGTAGATGCAAAACGGGCAAGAGGTATCGAGAACTTACAGAATGATGAGGCAACCAAGGACGTAGATGTTGTCCTGCTTGACGATGCTTTCCAGCACCGGTATGTAAAACCAGGCATCAACATCCTCCTGGTAGATTATCACCGTCTGATCATCTACGACAAGATGTTGCCGGCAGGTAGATTGCGTGAACCATTGAGCGGTAAGAACAGAGCAGACATCGTCATCATCACCAAGTGTCCAAAAGACCTGAAGCCGATGGAATTCCGTGTGCTGACTAAAGCCATGGACCTCTATCCTTTCCAGAAGCTCTACTTCACCAGCATCGACTACGACACACCGAAGGGAGTATTCGAGGAAAAGCAGATAGAACTCGACAAGCTACAGGATTATCATGTCTTGCTACTCACAGGAATCGCTTCACCCAAGCAGATGGAGCATGACCTGAAGCCAATGACAAAGGATATCACAAACTTATCATTCGGCGACCATCACAGTTTTAAAGGCAAGGATATCGACCGCATCAACGACGCCTTCGAATCCATGCCAGAGCCACGCATCATCATCACTACAGAAAAAGATGCTGTAAGACTGAGAGAAACGGAGGGACTATACGAAAAAGTAAAGTCAAACATGTACGAACTGCCTATCAAGGTAAGCTTCATGCTTGACCAACAAGATAATTTTAACGAAAAAATAATAAGCTATGTACGAAAGAATTCAAGAAACAGCATCCTGGCTAAGAGAAAGGATGACAACAAGTCCAAAGACAGCTATCATTCTGGGAACAGGTCTCGGACAATTAGCTTCAGAAATAACTGACAGTTATTCATTCCCATATAGTGAAATTCCAAATTTCCCAGTATCAACCGTAGAAGGACATGCAGGAAAACTCATCTTCGGAAAATTGGGCGGCAAAGACATCATGGCTATGGAAGGCCGTTTCCACTTCTATGAGGGTTACAGCATGAAAGAGGTGACATTTCCAGAGCGCGTCATGTATGAGCTGGGCATCGAGACCCTCTTCGTCAGCAATGCTTCAGGCGGTATGAATCCAGAGTTCCACGTAGGCGACCTGATGATTATTGATGACCACATCAATTTCTTCCCAGAGCATCCATTGCAGGGTAAGAATTTTCCTACCGGACCTCGCTTCCCTGACATGCATGAAGCTTATGACAAGGGATTGCGCGACCTTGCCGACGGAATCGCTAAAGAAGTAGGCATTGAGGTGAAACATGGTGTATATGTAGGAGTACAGGGGCCAACCTTCGAAACTCCAGCAGAATACCGCATGTACCGCATCTTAGGAGGCGATGCAGTAGGCATGAGTACCGTGCCTGAGGTCATTGTAGCCCGACACTGCGGCATCAAGGTTTTCGGCATCAGCATCATTACCGACTTGGGTGGATTTGACGTTCCTGTACAGGTGAGTCATGAGGAAGTGCAGATTGCAGCCAACAATGCTCAACCTAAGATGACAGAGATTATGCGTGAGATGATCCGCAGATCTTAAAGAACAAAAAATAATTAGAGTGAAAAGTGAAGGGGTCCTTCACTTGGTTTTTAACACTTAACATTTTCAGAAATTGGACATAGCAAAATTGGGTGAGTTTGGTCTTATCGACCATCTCACCAAAGGACACGAAAACAAGAATGCCTCTACCGTTTATGGTGTAGGTGATGATTGTGCCGTGATGCACTATCCAGACAAAGAGGTATTGGTAACCACCGATATGCTCATGGAAGGTGTGCATTTCGACTTGACGTACATAGACTTACAGCACCTTGGATATAAAAGTGCAATGGTGAACATCAGCGATATCTTTGCCATGAACGGAACTCCAAGACAAATGGTTGTAAGTTTGGCACTGAGTAAGCGTTTCAAGGTAGAAGACATTGATGAGTTTTACAAAGGACTCCGTATGGCTTGCGACAAATGGGGTGTTGATATCGTAGGTGGTGACACCACATCTTCCTATACAGGACTTGCCATCAGCATCACCTGTATCGGTGAGGCAAACAAGGAAGATATCGTATATAGAAGTGGAGCGAAGGAGACTGACCTCATCTGCGTAACGGGTGACCTCGGTGGTGCCTATATGGGTCTGCAACTTCTGGAGCGTGAGAAAGCCGTTTACTATGGACAGGTGGAAGATATCCGCAAGAAAATAGCTGAAGCCAAGCGTGATGGTGATACGGCGAAAGTATCCGCACTCAATGAGGAATTGGCCAACATGCGCAACTTCCAACCAGACTTTGCAGGAAAGGAATACCTACTGCAACGCCAATTGCAGCCAGAAGCACGCGGCGACATCATAGCCAAATTGCGTGAAGCAGGTATTCGTCCTACAGCCATGATGGATATTAGTGACGGACTCAGTAGCGAACTGATGCACATCTGCGAACAGAGTCACTGCGGATGTCGTGTATATGAGAAGAATATTCCAATAGACTATCAGACGGCAGTAATGGCAGAGGAATTCAATATGAACCTCACGACCTGTGCCATGAATGGTGGCGAGGATTACGAACTTCTCTTTACCGTACCAATAGGCGACCATGCCAAAATCGAGGAAATGGAAGGTGTAAAGCAGATAGGCTACATCACGCAAGAGAATCTCGGAAAATTCCTGATTACCCGCGACGGACAAGAATTTGAACTGAAAGCACAGGGTTGGAACCCTCTCAAAGACTAAAATCAACAAGGAAGAGCCTTTTGATACAATTTCAGAGGACTACAGAAAGGTGATTTTAGTTAATAAACATTAAGCAAGAGAAATTATCAGAATTTCTCTTGCTCAATTCAAAAACTTATTGTACCTTTGCAACCGCAAAAGAAAATGGTGCCATAGCTCAGTTGGTAGAGCAAAGGACTGAAAATCCTTGTGTCCCCGGTTCGATTCCTGGTGGTACCACTCCTCCTTTCATTAGGGCGGTTTCCGACTTCGGTTGGAGCCGCCTTTTTCGGTATTTATACCCCAAGGAAACAGTTGTTACGAAACTGTTACAAACAATTGCAATCATAAACTATTATAATTTAAAACAAATAACAAAAAGCAAACTTAAAGACTTATGAAGAAAATTCTTATTTCTTTAATGGCACTGTTCGCGATAGCGAATACGTTTGCCGCTGATTACAGCAAGTATTACACCAACTTGCCTGTTCAAATGTCACAACCTACCCTTCCTACTATCCCGAATAATCAGGTCAGCATCCTGGAATGCGGTGGTAAAGGAGACGCACTGACAATGAATACCCAGGCTTTCACCAAAGCCATCAGTAAACTAAACAAGATGGGCGGAGGTCATCTGAATGTTCCTGCAGGTGTTTACCTCACCGGATTGATTTCTCTGAAAGACAATATCGACTTGCATCTCGAGAAGAATGCCATTATTGTTTTCTCTGAAGACAAGAACGACCTCATCAAAACTGACGAGGCAACAGGTAAGAAAGAAGAGAGAGCCTCAACAGCCATTACTGCCAGCAAGCGCAAGAACATTGCCATTACTGGTGAAGGAACCATCGACGGAAATGGCGAATGGTGGAGACCGGTCAAGAGAAGCAAGGTAAGTGACGTGGAATGGAAAAGATTCCAGGAAATGGGCGGCACACTCAACGAGAAGGGCGACATCTGGTTTCCACTCAACCTGAAGCAGACTCCGAATGTAGTAGATAATATCGATGCACAGGAGAAGGTGCGCAACCACATGATCCGTTTCACCGACTGTGAGAACGTGCTCGTTCAAGGTGTTACACTTCTGAACTCACCACGTTTCCACCTCATCCCCACCCGCTGCAAGAATGTGGTCATTGACGGAATTACCGTAAAATGTCCTTGGAATGCACAGAACGGAGATGCCATCGATATTTCAAGTTGTAAAGACGTACTGATTGTCAACAACGTAGTTGATGCTGGCGATGACGGTATCTGCATGAAGGGCGGAGCTGGTGCGGCTGGCGTGAAAGCGGGTCCATGCGAGAATATCAACATCCAGGACAACACCGTATACCATGCTCATGGCGGTTTTGTAATCGGTAGCGAATTCTCTGGCGGTATGAAAAACATTGTTGTAAGAAACAATACTTTCCAGGGCACAGATGCCGGTTTGCGATTCAAGAGTGCTGTGAAAAGAGGCGGTAAGAGCGAGAATATTTATATCGATCATATCTACATGACCGATATTACAGGTGATGCCATCACCTTCGAGACTACCTATTTTGACAACCACGTAGGTGCCAAGCAGCAGGCTGCCCCTGTAAAACAGGAATTCTTGCCAGATTTTCAGGATATTCATATCAGTAATGTCTATGTACGTGGCTGCAAGAATGGAATCGTGGCTCATGGCGCAGAAGGTATGATACACGATATCACCATCAAGGACTGCAACATCTTCTACAACAAGAATGCAAAGGATATAGATGCAGCTTGCAAGATTACCTTGGAGAATGTGAACTTCTCTACTTTTGCAAAATAAAAAAAAGAAAAGACAGATATCTGCAGTTAGTCTGATCTGCCAGACAAACAGTTAAAATTATATCATAAGATAAAACCAAAAACTCTCCTGATGTCAGTAGTGCTGACTCAGGAGAGTTTTTTATGTTCCGCCGAGGGATTATTTTTTGCGTGGGCAAGGAAGAATTTTTCCCTGCCCAGGGAATTTTCAAAGTACCTCTAAGGTTTGATGGGAAACCCGGAAGTGAATATCCAAACCCTCGTAGGGCATTCCATAAACCTTGTCAGGATTTTTTTGATAATGCGGACGAGGATCTTGCGCCAACACTTCTTTTAAAACAGAAATCTTGGCATCTGTCAATCCCTGCTTGTTCAGTTTGTCCTTCACCTCATCGCTGACCAGCACCTCGAGTCTATCCCATTTTCTTTCATCCACAAAACCGCTGCGGGCATCAGGATGACAGTCAGCATAGACTACGTAGGGTTTGATATCATATATCGGTGTTCCGTCCATCAGATCAGCCCCTTTCACATGAATCACCGGTCCCCGATTTATCTCCCATTCTATCCAGTCTATACGCACAGAAGACAAGCCGATATGATTGGGTCTGAAAGGACTCCTGGTAGCAAACACCCCAACCTTCTCATTTCCACCCAGTACAGGGGGTCTTACAACGGGACTATTTGCTTTATGTTTATTGGCAGAAAATTCCCAAATCAACCAAAGATAGTCAAACCCCTCTATCCCACGGAGTGCATCGGGATTACGGAATTCGGGTTCAAAAACAATCTGACCCTCCAGTTCTTCTACCAGACCAGCCTGTTTGGGAATACCGAACTTACTGGAAAAGGGAGAACGAAAATGTGCAATTGGTTTTATTTCCATGATGATATCTAATTCATTAAATCAACGAGCCCCCATTTCCACTTCCACTCCCCTATCAATAACCAGATTACACCTTATTATATATATAGGGCAGAAAGGAGGCCATACGTGATTGCAAAGATACTACCTTTTTTGCAAGAAAAGCAAAAGTAAAGAAAGAAAAAACAGTTAATGGCAAAATATAAGGGAATAATTTTGTAATTACCCCAAAATAATGTACCTTTGCAGCAGAAATAAAAACAGAAAACAATGAAGATACAGAAACCTCAATATGAGATTTGGATGCAAAATCCAGGAGAGCTTGGTATCTATCAGCAGATAGAGCAAGCAGGTAGAGTATGCTACAAGAGTGAAAACAACACAACAGAAGACTCAGCCAAGCCATTCGTTGGCCGCATGATAGAGCATGAACATTATGCCATGCTGGAACACGGCACCGTATATTTGACCTGCAACCACGGGGAACTCCCACTCTATGCAAGCAACAAATTCTCTCATGTGAATACAATAGACGGCAAGGATTACATCACAACCAATCTTCGTGTGATGGCAGAAAACAAAACGCTGGAAGATCTGAAGTATCGTGCAGATTTCGAAAAGGGCAAGCATGAACTCCGCATCACCGTACACTTTACAACCCAGATTGCCATTACCCGTGAATACAATCGTCACCGCGCCAACTCCATGGCAGAACAGAGTACACGCTACTGCAATTATACGAAGAATAAGTTTGGTAGCGAAATCAGTATCAACCTTCCAACTTGGGTAAAGGGTGATTTAGAAACCAACGATGAGAAATTCGTAGAACTCTGTGAAGACGTAGCAAATGAAGAGACCAATGACTGGACTCCAATAGATGCCTGGCTTTTTGCCAATCAAGCAGCAGAATTTGCCTACATGAAATTGATTGCTATGGGATGCAAGCCACAGGAAGCACGCGTCATTCTTCCATTGGATACAAATACAGAACTGGTGCACACCGCATTCGTAAGCGACTGGAAGCATTTCTTCGACCTTCGTGCGTTAGGCACAACAGGAGCACCTCATCCTGATGCCAAGATTTTGGCTGAACCTCTATATGAAGAGTTCAAAGAAAGAGGTTATATTGATTAAAAAAGGTAAAAATCAGCGCAAAAGACAAGATTTTCCATTTTTCGTACATGAAATAACGGAAAATTCAGTATCTTTGCGATGTGTTTTTCATAGTATTAGATTTAAGGTTATCAAGGTTGGGGCTACAGCGGTAGCCCTTTTTTTTTGCCTTTTTCTCTAAAAAGCAGGAGAAAAACAGGGTAAAATCAAGAAATCTGCACTTTTTTTGAGATTTTTGAAAAAAAGTTCTCAAAAAATTTGGTGGAACCAGAAAATAGTAGTACCTTTGCAACCGCTTAAGAAAACCAAGCTATAGTCATCCAGACTGAATTTGGAGAGATGGTAGAGTGGTCGATTACAACGGTCTTGAAAACCGTCGTACCGAGAGGTACCGGGGGTTCGAATCCCTCTCTCTCCGCAAAGCCTTCTGAAAGAAATTTCAGAAGGCTTTTTTCATTATTGTCCGATAGATCGTTTAAAACATTTTTAAGACGAAAAGAATATGAAGAGATATTATACAGCATTAACTATAGCAGGCTCTGACAGTTGTGGTGGAGCAGGCATTCAGGCTGACATAAAAACGATGTCTGCCCTGGGCGTATATGCTTCCTCTGCGATTTCTGCCATCACGGTGCAGAATACCACCGGCGTGTTTGGAATCCAAAAAGTTGAACCGGAAATTGTAAGCGGACAAATCGAAGCTGTCATGGATGATATTCACCCTCAAGCCATCAAGATAGGAATGGTTAACGACGGCGAAACCATACATGCGATAGCAGAAACGCTCAAAAAATACTTAACTGCGGCGCCAGATAAGCAACAAGCGTCTGCCCCTACCCGTTCCTTCCAGCTAATCATCGACCCGGTGATGGTTTCCACAAGCGGATGCAGACTGATGCAGGAGGATGCCCTGGAGATATTCATTCAAGAACTCCTGCCACTTGCCTCCCTGCTCACTCCCAATATTCCAGAAGCAGAAATCCTCGCAGGAAGGAAAATCCAGAACGTGGACGATATCAGGAAAGCAGCCGCATCCATTATCCAATTGGGGTGCAACAACGTTCTTATCAAAGGCGGTCACTTTGAAGGAACAGAAAAGATGGATTATCTTTTCGAGAACAAACAGCATCAAGAAGCCAACAAACAGGAACATACAGGCGATATCAGAGAAACTGCAATCTATAAAGGTGCAACGGTAAATACATGCAATACGCACGGAACAGGTTGCACGCTCTCTTCTGCCATCACCTCTTATCTTGCTCGCGGATACAATATGGAAGAAGCCATCTCTTCTGCTAAGGCTTATCTATCGGATGCCATCGAAGCCGGAAAAGACGTCAAGATCGGTGAAGGACATGGACCTGTCAATCACTTCCATGCACCTCAAAAACTATACATCCTAACAGATGAACCCATCATATCTGACAAGACCGAGAAATGAAAAGAATAGTAATCACATTACCCCACTTCATTAAAGATGAGGCTACCTATATCAACCAGTTGTTTGAATCGGGTATTGACTTGCTCCATTTCAGGAAACCCGAGTCATCCCAAGCTGATTGCGAAAAGCTGTTGAAGACCATACCAAAAAAATGGTATTCACGGATTGTGATACACGATCATTTTGAGCTCTGCATGAAATACCATCTACACGGTATTCATCTCAATCGCAGGAACCATCAAATTCCAGCCAACTTCACAGGAAGCATCTCCCGTTCGTGCCATTCTCTGTATGAAGTCAGAGAAGCCTTAGCATTCCATTATGATTACGTATTCCTCAGTCCTATCTACGACAGCATATCCAAGCAAGGTTACTGTCATGCTTTCACATCAGAGCAACTGACAGAAGCAGCAAAAGAAGGAATCATCAACGAGCGGGTCTTTGCACTTGGCGGAATAACAGAAGCCAATATTCCACAATTAGAAGCATGGCACTTTGGTGGGGCAGCCATGCTTGGAAATGTCTGGAATCAACTGGTCAAACAATAGTATGTAGAAAGGAACACACCCAAATATACGATATAGAAAAAAACGATGTTTGTCTTGTCTGGACAAACACCGTTTTTATTTTTTCCTTACGATGAAATCAGTTTATTTTCTCAGGAATTTCTGAGCAACCAGACTTCCATCCCTACCAAGGATTCTAACCACATAAACACCCTTAGAAAGACTGGCCATATTCACAAACTGGGAATCAGAGCTTTCTGCAACCTTCTGACCACCCATTCCATATACTTGAAGAGAAGCAATTTCACCATAGACAATCAGACCATTGGTAGTCTGATACATCTGATAAGACTTCTGTGTCTTGGTTTCTGATACGATATCCTGAATGCCATTAACCACGTTACCATTCTCATCAACTTCCTGATAAACACCAAGAGTCAAATCAGTAAGATACATATCACCTCCACCATTGTTAGTTAAAGTCACAACAATCGGCTTTTTCTCTATCTTTTTACCAATCTTAGCAGCCACATCTACGAAAGCAACACCTTCGCTTAAAGAAACAGACGCGGTGCCTGAATTGGAGTTATCCACATAATGCCAGGCAATATTCAGAGTACGACCTCCAGTACAATAAACATTAGACTGCAACTGCGCAAGCGATTCGAGCGTAAATTCCACACAGGTTCCTTTTGGCAAACGATAAGCACCATAAGTAGCAGAATATTTCTTTCCCCGTGCAGTATTTTCATCCACATAAGTTACGGAAGACTTACCATCGCTTGATTTTCCGTAATATTTAGGAAGTACACCTGCCGCATTGCCACCAGTAATATATTTCTTCACATTGCTATCCAAAACATCATCCTGAAAAAGGTAATTATTAACCACAGTAGCAATCTGATAATATTTACCATCATCAGTATTATCAACCTCGGCATCCTCAACAGTTCCATCGTTCACAGGCATCTGCAACGTATAGGCATTGTCATTACCTCCAAACTCATAAGGACCATAATCAGGAGCCTTGCCCACGTATGGAATATTGAGTGTGACAGACCAGTTTTGAGGAGCATTGTCGGCATATTCATAAGCAGTCTTGTGAGCATCTATAGTCTTGAAATCCGTAATAGGAGTGGCTGTATCTATCAGTTTACTGCCAGCTTTCAATCTACCAAACTTCAAAGGAAGTTCACCATTCTCCTGACGGTCTCCTATAGCCGTTTCATAACTGAGATCCTCATATTCAGAAGCATAATTACCAATCGTCTTAGAATAAGAAGTTCCGTTACTACTTGCCTTCTCACCCATCGGATTGGTATGATCGAGAGTAGTCCAAGTACAATAATCAATATCAGGAGCAATGGTAAAGGCCGAATTACGCTCCATCTTCTGCGAACCATAAGCGAAGCCCACACAGTTGCGAAGTACCCAATTTCCATAATCAGGTTCCTCCATATTATAACCGTAATTGATACCATTGCCAAAAGAAAGGTCATTGATCAGGTAAGAACCCTCACGATGATGATTCTGATCAAATCCTTTCTTGGCATGGAAAGCCGCAATACAGTTATTAAACACATGAGCACCTGTTGAGGTTCCACCTTGTTTACAACCACCCATCTTAAATCCGTTGGCATTGCCCTTGTCAAAACCATTATTAAGAACCCAACAGTTATCTACAACAATAGGGAAAACCGTATAATACAAATCCCATCCATCATCAGAATTATGCCAAGCACGACAACCATGGAACTCATTGCCTGGACCAGGATACAATTTGATAGCAAATCCATCTGCATTTCCACCATTGGTCCAAGGATCATGATTATCGTAAGCATCACAATTCACAATGATATTATAACGTCCATATTTGAACTCGGTATTACGCGTATTGTTTCCCTTGGAGTCTTTACCAAATCCCTGTTGCAGACCCGTATCTTCATTGCCGTAGAAGCGACAGAGTTCTACCACGCAGTAAGAACCCTCCAATTTCATACCATTATCAGCAGCATGGCAAAAATCCAATCCACGATAATGCCAGTAGTTTGCGCCGATATTATGCATCACTCCACGATAAGAAGCAGCTTCAGTAGATGTAGAGCGAGGTTGACCAGAGAAATCAAAAACAGGGCGTTCTGTATCACCAGGATAGGCGAAGACACAGATTCGCTTGTCAGCCGTACCCGTCTGATTTACCTTGATCGTTTGGGAGAGATGGTAAGTTCCTCCTCTTACATAAAGGACATCACCTGCCTTCAGGGCGGCAAAAGCCTTGATCGGATCACCGAATGGTTTGTCAATTGTCATACCATTACCAGTTCCACCTGGTGCCAAATAAAAATCTTTGGCAGATGCTTCCATAGAAGCAAGAAGACATAATCCCATGAGAGATGCCTTCATCAAAAATTTTGTTTTCATTTTTGTTTGAGTAGTTATTATTTAAGTTCGATTTACAATTATGCATAGTTAGCGGTCACAAAGATATAACAATTTGGTGAGTTCTATTAAAAAGTAGGTATTTTTTAAGATTTAATAAACATTGCGGAATAAATATCCAATCAACCAAGGAGAAAAATAATGCTAATTTTCTTCGGTAAATCAGAATTTTGCAGTAACTTTGCACAAAAATTTTCG
The DNA here is from genome assembly GCF_003461825.1 of Prevotella sp. AM42-24. Lineage (NCBI taxonomy): Bacteria > Pseudomonadati > Bacteroidota > Bacteroidia > Bacteroidales > Prevotellaceae > Prevotella > Prevotella sp. AM42-24. The sequence goes on from NZ_QTXV01000008.1 coordinate 31,812, forward strand.
AAACAAGAAATGATTTATCCAGATAATTTTGAACAAAAGATAGGATTTAATGAAATCCGAACCATGTTACGCGAACGTTGTCTTTCCACCCTCGGCAAGGAACAGGTGGAGAAAATGGGATTCAGCGACCATGCAGAAACGGTAAACGAATGGCTCATGCAAGTGCGTGAGTTCAGACAACTCATCTCTGAAGTAGAGGACTTTCCGCTACAATATTTCTACGATGTGAGAGAGAGCATCGTACGTATCCGCATAGAAAATACCCATCTGGAGGAAAATGAACTTTTCGATCTTCGCCGTTCACTTTCAACCATTGAAAGCATCGTGAAAATCCTCAACCACAGCGATGAAGACGACAGTCATGCTGAAGAAAACGACGGTTGGCGCAGGGAGAAGAAATATACATATCCAGCCTTGCACCGCTTGGCAAAAGACGTGATAACCTTTCCTCAGATTATTCAGCGCATCGATCAGATATTGGATAAATACGGAAAGATACGTGACAATGCTACACCGGAATTGCTGCAGATCAGAAGAGAACTTGCAAAGACCGAAGGAAGCATTTCGCGTACCTTATATAGTATATTACGTTCTGCACAAAGCGAAGGTGTGGTTGAAAAGGATGTAACTCCTACGCTTCGTGACGGCAGACTGGTGATTCCGGTGATACCTACGCTGAAAAAGAAAATCAAAGGTATCGTACATGACGAGAGTGCCACCGGTAAGACCGTATTCATTGAACCGACTGAAGTGGTGGAAGCCAACAACCGCGTACGCGAACTGGAAGGCGAAGAGCGCAAGGAAATCATCCGCATCCTCACAAACTTTACCAATAAGGTACGCCCATACGTACGCGAGATGATGGACAGCTATCGATTTTTAGCTAAAATAGACCTGATACAGGCAAAGGCTAAAATAGCAGAAATCTTCAAGGCAATAGAACCGGAAGTTGAAGACCACCCACATATTGACTGGATACGAGCCATTCACCCACTCCTCCAGATCTCTCTGGAGAAGAAAGGCGAAAAGGTAGTACCACTCGACATTATATTAACGCAAGAAAAAAGGATACTGATCATATCCGGTCCTAATGCCGGTGGAAAATCCGTCTGTCTGAAAACCGTAGGACTGCTACAATATATGTTGCAGTGCGGTCTGAGCATCCCTGTAAGCGAACGCTCTAAAACGGGCGTATTCCAGAATATCATGATTGATATCGGTGACGAACAGAGTCTGGAGAACGATCTCAGTACCTACTCTTCCCACCTCCTCAACATGAAAAATATGATGAGGGCTGCCAACAACAGTACCATCATATTGATAGATGAGTTCGGTACGGGTACAGAACCTGGCATTGGCGGTGCCATAGCAGAAGCGGTGCTCGACAAATTCTGCAAGCAACAAGCCTATGGTGTCATAACAACCCACTACCAGAATCTGAAACATTTTGCAGACAGTCATGAAGGAGTAGCCAATGGAGCCATGCTCTACGACCGCCATGAGATGAAAGCATTATTCCAGTTGGCCATCGGGCGTCCAGGTTCTTCTTTCGCCATTGAGATAGCCCGCAAAATCGGTTTGCCAGAGGAAGTCATCAAAGAAGCCAGCGACATTGTAGGTTCTGAATACATCCAGAGCGATAAATACCTGCAGGATATCGTAAGAGACAAGCGCTACTGGGAAAACAAGCGACAGAGCATACACCAGCGTGAAAAGGATATGGAGAAGACGATCTCCAAATACGAGAGCGACATAGAGGAAATAGAAAAAAGTCGCAAGCAGATTCTCGCCAAGGCAAAGCAGCAGGCAGAAGAACTTCTCAAGGAAAGCAATAAGAAGATAGAGAATGCCATCCGGGAAATTCGCGAGAATCAGGCTGAGAAAGAAGAAACCAAGCGCATTCGTCAAGAACTGGATGCATTCAAACAGGAAATGCAGGAGATTGACACAAAGGACAATGATGACAAGATTGCCCGCAAGATAGCGCAGATACAGCAACGAAAAGAACGCCACGCTAAACGAAAGGCTGAAAAGGCACAGAATCAGGAGAAAGCTGCTGCCGCCCTTCGCAATGCACAGAACAAGTCACAGGTCGAAAGCAACAAGGAGTTGAAAGAAGGTGACACCGTGCGCATCAAGGGACTCACTACCGTGGGCAAGATCGAAAGCATCTCTGGCGACATGGCCACCGCTGTCTTTGGAGGTATGAAAACAAAAATGCGCCTCAGCAGACTGGAACATGCCACTGCTTCTACAGAAAAGGATAAGACAGAAGAAAGAAAAGAGAATTTAGCTTCATATGGCATTAGCAAGGAGACACGCAAGACAATTGATGCCCATAAGAGTAATTTCCACCAGGACCTTGATGTAAGAGGTATGCGTGGAGACGAAGCACTCAATGCGGTTCAGCACTTTATTGATGACGCCATATTGGTGGGAATGCCTCGCGTAAGAATCCTGCATGGAAAAGGAAACGGTATTCTGCGCCAACTCATCAGACAGTATGTGAGCAGTATCCCAAATGTGGTACATTACGCTGACGAACATGTGCAATTTGGTGGAGCAGGCATTACTGTCGTCGATTTCTAAAGCGATTTTGAGCCCGCTTTTCTAAATAAATGTTAAAGACCAAAACTTTTCTGAGAAAAGTTTTGGTCAATACAAAATAAAGCCGTACCTTTGCACCCGCTTAAAAGCAATAAGCATTTTAAAGCACATTGAGACGGACAAGTCTCATACGACCAGCTCCCTCGGAATCCCCCAGGATGGGAACATAGCAAGGGTACTTGGTTGTAGCGGTGCGATATGAATCGCTTGTCCACCCGCCTCTTTAGCTCAGTTGGCCAGAGCACGTGATTTGTAATCTCGGGGTCGTTGGTTCGAATCCGACAAGAGGCTCAAAAAGGAACTTTCTTCATGGAAGTTCCTTTTTTGTTTTTACAGACTTTTATAAACAAACTGATACCTTTATCATATACAGACAGATTTCTCCCCTCTCTCCTATTTTCGGGCAACTTTTTGACAAACAATACAAAATATATATAAAAATAAAGGAAATATTGTCGGTATGTGCAGAAATTTACGTAATTTTGCAAGATAGTATAAGAAATACAGCAAGAATTATTTCATAAACATATCATTATAAAAATAGCTAAAGGAAAATAATCAAAATGATAGATGTAGTAAAGATTACACAAACAAAAGCTTTTGCCAGACAGGACGGAGCCATTTTGGGCGCTGTTTGGATAGCCAGTTTTGCATCCACCATGTGGTCGGTAACGCCAGGCTATGCTTTGCTTAGTTTATTGGCCAACATCTTGGCTATCAGCACTCCATTTGTGGTAGCAAAAAGACTGAAGGCATTCAGAGACAATGCATTGGATGGATCCATTTCATTCAGAAGAGGTTTATTTTATTGTGCACAAACATTCTTCAATGCTACCTTACTCCTGACCATCGTTCAATTTCTATGGTTTAAATTCCTTGACACAGGTGTTTTCATGAGCTACATCATAGACAATTACACCCTGATGCTGAAAACATACAACTTTCCAGCCAACGAGATAAAGACACTCATAGAAGCCATCAGCATGATGAAACCCATATCCTGGGCTGCAGCATTCATGATTACAGATATATTTGTTGCCATTATCCTGAGTCCAGCGATTGCAGCATTCATGAGTAGAAAACAAAAAAAAGAATAAATTATAAACCAAGAATAAAAAATGGACATAACAGTTGTTGTACCTCTATTCAATGAGGAAGAATCTTTGCCAGAACTTTATGCGTGGATAGAACGCGTAATGAAAGCCAACGACTTTAGCTTTGAGGTTATATTCGTCAACGATGGTTCTACCGACCATTCCTGGGAGGTCATCGAAGAACTTGCAGAAAAATCAGCGAACGTGAAGGGCATCAAATTCCGCCGTAACTATGGAAAAAGTCCTGCCCTATTCTGCGGATTCAAAGAAGCTCAAGGCGATGTAGTTATTACTATGGATGCAGACTTACAGGATTCTCCAGATGAGATTCCTGCACTTTATCATATGATCACAAAAGAGGGGTACGATCTGGTTTCCGGATACAAGCAGAACCGCAAACAGGGAGATCCACTCTCTAAGACGATCCCTACAAAACTCTTCAATGCCACAGCACGCAAAGTGAGTGGTATTCACAACCTGCATGACTTCAACTGCGGACTGAAAGCTTACCGTAAAGACGTCATCAAGAACATAGAGGTTTACGGAGAAATGCACAGATACATCCCATATCTGGCAAAGAACGCAGGTTTTGATAAAATCGGAGAAAAACCTGTACATCACCAAGCACGCAAATTTGGTACATCCAAATTCATGGGCTGGAACCGCTTTGTCAACGGTTATCTGGACCTGATGACACTTTGGTTCCTGAGTAACTTCGGCAAGAAGCCAATGCACGTATTCGGTTTCTTGGGCAGTGTGGTATTCTTCATAGCTTTCCTTTCCCTCATAGGATTGGGAATTGATAAGATGATAGAACTCCACCAGGGAGTATATGGACATCTCATCACAGATTCCCCATATTTCTTCATTGCCCTGACAGCCATGTTGTTAGGAAGCCAACTGTTCCTTGCTGGCTTTTTAGGCGACCTTATCAGCCGCCAGAATCCAAATCGTAATGACTATCAAATAGAAAAAGAGATAAGATGCGGAAAATAATCCCTATCATCCTGTTCGCCATCGCAACGATGGTGAGTTGTTCCACGCTCGACTGTCCACTTAACAACACGGTATATACCAAATACAAACTGGACGGAAACGTAACTCAACTCACAGGTTCATACATGACCATCTCAACAAACAAACAAGATGGTGAAGACAGCATTCTCATCAATAAGGATGAGAATGTTGATAGCTTCATGCTGCCAATGAGTTACACGAATGCAGCAGACACGCTCTATTTCGAGATTCAAGATGCCCAAGAGCGCGTGTTCAAAGATACCCTCATCGTATCAAAAGACAATCATCCACATTTCGAATCAATCGATTGCAGTCCGTCCTACTTCCATACGATTACGGGAGTTACGACGACTCACCACTTGATAGATTCAGTAGTCATCAACCATAAAGACGTAAATTTTGATGCAACGAAATCTCATTTCCTCATATATTTCGGCACTCGCGATTAGCATTCTATTACTTTTCACCAGTACCCCAACCTTTGCACAATCAAAGGTAAAGAAAGTGATTGCTCAGGCTGATACCATACCTTTATTAAGAGGCATGGCTATAAGTGTTGATGCTTTTGGAGCAGGACAGATGCTGCTTGGAGATTATGGGCAGTATGAAGCAGCCCTGCGCATCAACCTGAAAGACAAGTACTTCCCTGTCGTTGAATTAGGTTTAGGAAAAGCAGATGCCAAGGACGAAGGAACCAATCTGCACTATAAGACAAGTGCACCCTATGGTCGCATCGGTCTGGACTGGAACCTGATGAAGAACAAGCATGACATCTACCGTCTCTATGGTGGTCTGAGATACGCTTTCACTTCCTACAAATACGACCTGACAGGTCCTGAGATTACAGATCCCATCTGGGGCACGACCTCTCCATACGAAGCCAAAGATATATCCTGCAACTATCACTGGATGGAAATTCTTTTTGGTGTAGATGCCAAGATTTGGGGACCTATCAGAATGGGTTGGAGCGTAAGATACAAACGCCGCATCGCCCACAACGATGGAGAACTGGGAAATGCATGGTACGTTCCTGGATTTGGAAAACAGGGAAACTCTCGTTTTGGAGGTACATTCAACATAGCATACGAGTTTTAAAAAATCTCTAACAAATTCATAAGATATGAACAAGAAGAAATTGATATGGCAACTTCCTTTTCTGGCAATACTGGTCATCGGTACCATCTTCATCATACGCCAGCAACACGTTACCCCTTATCAGCATGACGAGGGTTTCATCTTCGGAACCATATACCACATCACTTATCAGAGTGACGAAAACTACCAGAAAGAAATTGAGGAAGAACTACAGAAAGTAGATCAATCGCTTTCACCATTTAACAAAGGGTCTATCATTTCCAAAATCAATCGCAACGAGAACATAAAGGTTGACGAAATGTTTAAGGAAGTCTTCCTACTTGCAGAAAAAATATCCAAAGAGACCAATGGGGCATTTGACATTACCGTAGCACCAATGGTCAACACCTGGGGATTCGGATTCAAGCAGGGAAAGGCACCAAGTAAGGAGACTATAGATAGCCTCAGAGCCATAGTAGGATTCGAAAAAGTGAGTCTGGTAAATGATTATATCAAGAAACAGAATCCCAATACAATGTTGGACTGTTCAGCTATCGCAAAAGGTTACGGAAGTGATGTTGTAGCTCGCTTGCTTAAGAAGAAAGGCATTGAAAACTTTATGGTTGAAATCGGAGGCGAAGTAGTAACCTGCGGCAATAGTGAAAAAAGAGTACCTTGGCGCATTGGAGTAAATAAGCCAACGGATGATTCACTCAATACGAATACAGAACTGCAGACCGTACTCAACGTCACAGACAAAGCCATGGCAACGAGTGGAAACTATCGTAATTTCTATTACAAAAACGGCAAGAAATATGCACATACTATCGACCCCAAAACGGGTTATCCTGTGCAACACAATATCCTCTCTGCCACAGTAATTGCCAACAATTGTGCAACAGCAGATGCATTTGCCACTTCCTTCATGGTACTGGGCATGGATGGAACGAAGAAAATTCTTGAACAGCATCCCGAACTACTCGCATACCTGATTTATTCTGATGCCCAAGGGAAAAACCGAGTATGGTATTCTCCATCCATGAAAAAGATTTTAGCAGAATAGCCAGAAATCTCCATCAAAGGAAGTTAAAATAAAACTAACAAAACGGTATGGCAGAAAATAGATTATTCGACATATTACTCTCCCTTCCCCTCTTCCTCGGCATGAGCCGTAGCGACTTGCACGAGGCAGCGGGGAAAACCCGCTTTGACTTTTTAAAAGTACCAGAAGGAGAAACTATCGTAAAAGACGGAGAACGATGCCTATCACTCTTCTTTCTTCTCACAGGAGAAATCAAAGTCATCACAGACGCAGACGACCATGGCTACAATATCGAAGAAGACATATCTGCTCCCGAAATATTCCAACCCGAGAGAATCTTCGGACTCAACCAAAGATTTACCCATACGTATATTGCAAAAACCGATTGCAGTATCATGCGACTCGAAAAGCAGGAGATACTGAAACTTTCCGAATTGTTTGAGATTTTCCGTATCAACTTACTGAATTTATTTTCTGCGCAGACTCAAAAGATCAGCAGAAGAGCCCTACGTGTGCCACCCAAAAACATAGAAGAACTCATCATCCGCTTTTTTGAAGCCCGATGTGTCCGTCCGGGTGGAGAGAAAATATTCCACATCAAGATGACCCGAATGGCAAAGGAACTCAACGACAGCAGACTTGACATTTCTAAGGCTCTGAACAATCTGGAAGCAGAAGGATTATTACACTTACAAAGAGAAAGGATTTTTATCCCAGCCCTTGAGAAACTGTTAAGTAGATAAGAAAAAAATGATGATTTGCCAAATAAGAGTGTAATATTAGTTAAATTCTCAATTACAGATAAGAGAATCACATCTTTTTTTGCTAACTTTGCACCTAAAACAAAAATAAAGTTAGTATGCTTGATGATAAAAATATAGAAAAGAGAATAAATCCATTTTTTGAATCTTATAACACACCGCACAATACGGTGCCATTCCATCGTATAAAACTTGAAGATTACGAAGAGGCTTTCATGGAGGGAATCCGTCGTGATGATGAAGCTACAGACAAGCTTATCAACGACCCCGCAGAGCCTACCTTCGAGAATACCATTGCGCGTGTAGATACAGAAAAGGGAGAACATTATTACGACCTTCTGAGTCGAGTTTCCAACGTTTTTTCCTGCATGATGAGTGCAGAAACCTGTGACGAAATGGAAGCTTTGGCACAGAAGTTAAGTCCTATCCTCACCAAGCATGCCAATGACATCACTCTGAACAAGAAGTTATTTGAAAGAATCAAGTTTGTACATGATCATCCTAATCGAGAGTTGACTGCAGAAGAACAGATGCTGCTCGATACCAGTTATGACGGTTTTGTAAGGAGTGGTGCCTTGCTCGATGAAGAAGGAAAGGAAAAGCTCCGCAAACTGACAGAAGAAGCCAGTATGCTTACTCTTCAGTTTTCCCAAAATGTATTGAAGGAGAACAAAGCATATACACTGCATATAACAGACGAGGCCCTGTTAGACGGTCTTCCAAATACAGCAATAGCAGCTGCCGCCCAGAATGCCAAAGAGCAAGAAAAAGAGGGATGGATATTTACATTAGATTATCCAAGCTACTCTCCGTTCATGACTTACTCTACACAGCGAAAGTTGCGAAAGGAAATGTATATGGCACGAAATACAGAGTGTACCCATGACAACGACTCCAATAATCTGGAAATCTGCAAGCGCCTCATCAACCTTCGCCGCGAACTGGCTCAGCTGTTAGGTTTCACCACCTATGCAGACTATGTACTCAAGCATCGCATGGCAAGCAATGTAAAAAATGTCTATAAACTTCTGAATGATCTCATTGATGCCTATAAGCCAACTGCTATCAAGGAGGTCAAGGAAATCGAAGAACTGGCAAAGGAAATAGAAGGTAAGGATTTCGATATGCAGCCATGGGACTTCAGTTTCTATTCACATAAACTACAGATGAAGAAATTCAATCTGGATGCAGAAATGCTACGACCATATTTCCAGTTGGACAAAGTGATAGAGGGAGTATTCGGTCTCGCAAACAAGTTGTATGGAATATCCTTCAAAGAAAACAAGGAAATACAGGTATATCACCCAGACGTAAAAGCATACGAGGTATTCGATAAAGACGGCAGTTATCTCGCTGTATTCTATGCAGACTTCTTCCCACGAAAGGGTAAACAAGGAGGGGCATGGATGACGGAATTCCAAGGTCAATGGATAGACCATAAAGGCAAGAATGTAAGACCTCATGTCAGCGTAGTGACTAATTTCACCAAGCCAACAGAGGAAAAGCCTGCGCTTCTGACATTAGGAGAAGTAGAGACCTTCCTACACGAATTTGGTCATAGCTTACATGGTATGTTTGCTAACACCCGTTTTGAAAGCCTTTCAGGTACGAACGTTTGGTGGGACTTCGTAGAATTACCATCCCAATTCATGGAGAACTATGCCATAGAAAAAGATTTCCTCCGCACCTTTGCCTTCCATTATGAAACAGGCGAACCTTTACCTGACGAACTGATAGAGCGCATCGTTAAAAGCCGCAACTTCATGACGGCTTATGCATGCTTGAGACAGGTAAGTTTTGGACTTCTTGATATGGCATATTACACCCAAAAAGATGCTTTCACAGACGACATCATCCTATTCGAAAAGAAAGCATGGGAAAAGGCCATGATTCTGCCTCAGTTACCAGATACCTGTATGACTGTAACCTTCTCCCATATCATGGCTGGTGGATATGCGGCAGGATACTATAGCTATAAATGGGCAGAAGTACTGGACGCAGATGCATTCAGCGTTTTCAAGAAAAACGGCATCTTTGATCAAGCTACAGCAAAAAGTTTCAGAGACAATATTCTGTCTAAAGGTGGAACCGAGCATCCAATGACGCTGTATAAACGATTCCGTGGTCAAGAGCCAACGATAGATGCCCTGCTTGAGAGAAATGAAATAAAGAAAAATGTAGAATGTTAATTAAAAAATTATGGAGAACGAACTATCCAAGCAAACAAAACTGGATTTGCGATATTTAAGAATGGCACGCATTTGGGCGGAAAACAGTTATTGCAAGCGCAGACAGGTAGGTGCACTGGTAGTCAAAGACAAAATGATTATCAGTGACGGATACAATGGTACTCCAAGCGGCTTTGAAAATATCTGCGAAGAAAATGATATTACCAAGCCGTATGTTCTCCATGCAGAAGCTAATGCCATCACCAAATTGGCAAGAAGTAGCAATAATAGCGACGGCAGTACACTCTACGTTACCGCTTCTCCCTGCATAGAATGTGCCAAGCTCATCATTCAAGCAGGAATCAAGCGCGTAGTATATGCAGAAAAATACAGACTCAATGATGGAATCCAACTCATGGAAAGAGCTGGAATAAAGGTTGAATTTCTGGATATAGACAAACAAAATGCTCAAGCAGAAGCAAAGGAATAAGCTTCTCGTACTGAATGCAGACAAGAGCAAATAGTAGAAATAACGTTAGTATAAAACATGAATATGAATAAAAACAAGAACAATCGATTTATGCCAATCATCATGGCCGCTTGTGTCGTGGTGGGCATATTTCTTGGCTCTTTTTTCTCCAACCACTTCTCTGGCAACCGACTCAACATCATCAATAGTGGAAGCAACCGACTCAACAATCTGCTGCACATTATAGATGACCAATATGTTGATGCTGTCAATATCGACTCGTTGGTAGATGAGGCTATTCCATTAATCTTGGCAGAATTAGACCCACACTCTGTCTATATAAGCGCAAAAGATGCGGCTGCTGCAACAGACGACCTCAAAGGTTCATTCTCCGGAGTAGGTGTAGAATTTGTCATCAGAGACGACACCATCCATATTCAGAATGTCATCCAAAACGGACCTGCAGAAAAAGCCGGTCTGCTGGCTGGTGATAAAATCGTAGCAGTAGATGGCAAACCTTTTGTGGGCAAAATAGTCACCAATCAGGAAGCGATGCACCGTCTGAAAGGTCCAAAAGACACGAAAGTCAAGATTGGTATTGTGCGTTACGGCAGTAATAAGGTACAAACTTATACTGTAACCCGTGGTGAGATTCCAACCAAGAGCGTCACCGCTGCATATATGTTGGATAACACTACTGGATATATTCGCATTAAGAATTTCGGTGAGAATACCTACCCTGAGATGCTGATCGCTTTAGCTAAGTTGTCACAGGAAGGCTTCAAAAATCTTTGCATTGACTTACGAGACAACTCCGGCGGTTATCTTTCTGCAGCTGTAAACATGGCTAATGAATTTCTGTCTGACAAGAAACTGATCGTCTATACACAGGGACGCAAGTCACCACGTCAGGAATATCGCAGCGATGGAAAAGGTTCCTATCAGAATATACCGTTGGTAGTACTGATTAATGAAGGTTCAGCTTCATCTGCAGAAATCTTTGCGGGTGCCATGCAGGACAACGACCGCGCGACAATCATCGGTCGCCGCTCTTTTGGAAAAGGTCTGGTACAGCAACAGTTGGAATTCCCAGACCACAGTCTCATCCGACTGACTATCGCAAGATACTACACCCCTTCAGGACGTTGCATACAGAAGCCATATAGCATGGGTGATGATAAAGATTATGAGCAAGACTTACTGGATCGCTATCAGCATGGTGAGTTCTTCTCAAAAGACAGCATCAAGCACACAGGACCTGCCTACCATACAGGATTGGGCAGAGTGGTATATGGCGGTGGTGGTATCACACCAGACATCTTCGTACCAGAAGATACGCTGGGCATGACCTCATATTTCAAAGAAGCCAGCATGAGTGGACTGATCCTTCAATACGCATTCATCTATACGGACAATAATCGTCCTAAGCTGAATAACTTTAAGGAGATGATGGAACTTTCAGATTATCTTTCTAAACAAGACATGGTTGACAAGTTCGCTACTTATGCAGACAAGCATGGACTACAACGTCGCAATCTGCTGATAAGAAAGTCGCACAAACTTTTAGAGCGTGTGCTCAATGGACGCATCATTTACAATATGCTGAACGAGCAGGCCTGGTCTCAATACATCAATCAGGATGATCCTGTCATCAAGAAAACACTGGAAGTATTCGAAAACCATGCGGCATTCCCTAAAAAGCCAGTGGCTGGGAAACAGAAAAAGTTATCAAAAAAAGATAATCGAAAAAAGAAATAAGACATTGCTATCATAAGAACCGTTATTAGCATGAATAAGCAAGAACTCAGAACAGAGATACGAAATAGGAAGCGACAGTTTACCCAAGCACAACTGGGAGAGCTGTCGCTCTCTATTATTATGCAACTAAAGAAAAATCCCCATCTAAGAAAAGCACAAACCATTCTTCTGTACTATTCTTTACCAGATGAAGTAAATACACATGAATGGATAGATGAACTCGTAGCCGAAGGGAAGAAAGTCCTGCTCCCTGTAGTTACAGACGGAGAAAATATGATCTTAAGAGAATATACAGGGAAAAAGGATCTGAAGGAAGGTAATTTTCATATCTTAGAGCCAAGCGGAACTCTATTTTCAGAAAAAAGATACGGAGAGATCGAAGTAGGAATCATTCCTGGTATGAGTTTTGATGACAAAGGACACCGACTGGGCAGAGGCAAAGGATATTACGACCGATTCTTAGAAAGGGTTCCATCCATCTATAAAATCGGAGTCTGCTATAGTTTTCAGAAAGAATCTTTAATTCCTTATGAAAAACACGATAAAATCATGGATGAAATCATTACTGATATCTAATAGAATTTAATATCAACAATGACCTGTGCACCGGCACGTTCGTTCAGGCGTTTCACCAAAAGACTACGCCCCATAGACAGGTCTGCACGCAAGGCTGGATTATGAACCTTTACGTACAGAGTCTGGTTCTTGATAAAACGCTCACTGGTATATCGGGCAATAGGCTCCCCTACCACTTCATCCCAAGAAGTTAAAAGTCTCCTTTGACGCAGAGGTGACTCTAAACCCTGACGCCGCAGAAAGTCTGGCAATAAGGTCTGTATGGATTGTACTTTTCTTCTAAACATGATATAAATGATTTTAATAATTAATGTGAATCAAATAGAGCATTAGTCCCAAGCCAACAGAAGCAAGGACTTTGCAACAGCGAAATAGACTTAACCCCAGAGAGAAAGAGTCTTTCTCAACTATTATTCATCAGCTCTATATCTCCACCTTCAACAGTAAATATCTTATATTCACCATCGCTTTTAGATAGGATTTTATCCAAATGATCACGATTCGTATCAGTAATGAATATCTGTCCGAAGTTATCACCAGAAACAAGTTGGACAATAGATTCTACTCTCTGCGCATCCAATTTGTCAAAGATATCGTCTAACAACAACAAAGGTGTCGTTGTAGAAGAAGTGCGGCGCAAGAAATCAAATTGAGCAAGTTTCAATGCAAGCACAAAAGTTTTATTCTGGCCTTGACTACCTTCCCGTTTCATCTGGAAATCACCAATAAGCATCTCAAGATCATCACGATGTACACCATGAAGAGAATAACCAACAGCCCGATCCTTGAATCTATCACGCTGGATAACATCCAGTAGCGGCCCACGCTGACAATGAGAGATATAGCGAAGGCTAACTATTTCCCGCTGGCCAGAAATTTGCTGATAAATCTGCTGAAAAACAGGAACCAATTCATCAACAAAAGCAAGACGTTTCTGAAAGAGCAACTCACCATTACGAGCCATCTCCTGTTCCCATATATCAAGCAAGGACGAATCAGGCTCCTCCTCCATCTTCAAAAGAGCATTACGCTGCTGGAGTGCCTTATTATAATTAGACAACAATTCTATATAAGAATGGTCATATTGAGAAATGACAACATCCATCAGGCGACGGCGCTCCTCACTTCCCCCTTCTATAAGGGAAGAATCAGAAGGAGAAACATAAATCAAGGGAACCAAACCGATATGCTGAGACAATCGCTTATACTCCTTCTTATTGCGCTTGAAATGTTTCTTCGTACCACGCTTCATACCACAATAGATATTCTCTATATCACCCTGTTCTGTGCGATAGTTACCTTCAAGCATAAAGAAATTCTCATCATGCATGATAATCTGAGAGTCAATAGGATTATTGGCACTGCGACAAAAAGAGAGGTAATATATAGCATCCAAAAAATTAGTCTTACCTACACCGTTATGGCCGATAAGACAATTAATCTTTGGGGACAAATCCAAGTTCACTCCCTTTATGTTCTTATAGTTTATGATGGAAATATTCTCTAAAATCATAGGCTCTTTATAGCTTTTGGACTGCAAAGATAGCAGAAAAACCGCAAAAAACGAAAAAAGTACGCTAGAAATTTCAATATATAAATAAAATTGCGTATTTTTGCAAAAAATTAGGCGCAATCGATTCATAAAAAGACTTAAAGGGTGATGAGCATTCATTTATATAAATGATTACTTTCCTTTTACTAAAGGATTATAAGGATGATGCGTTTATCCAGCGGACTTCGAATAATAAAAAAACAAAATAAAAAAATGGCAAACAACAACGTACAGGCTCCAGAAAGCGAGAGCCTTAACATTCATGAGGCCTTCTTCTTGAAGAACAAGAAGTTGATTCTCGGCGCAATAGTTGCTATCATTGTAATTATTGCAGGTATTTTCGTTTACAACAATCAGATTGCTGGTCCACGTGAGGACAAAGCAAGCACTATGTTGGGTAAAGGTCAGACTTACTTCAACAATGAGATGTATGATCAGGCTCTCAATGGCGATGGTGCTGGCTATGTAGGTTTTGCAAAAATTGCAAATGACTACAGCGGTACAAAAGCAGCAAACCTGGCCAATCTCTATGCTGGTCTTTGCTATGCAAACCTTGGCAAGTGGGCTGAAGCACAGAAAAGCCTTGATGCATTCTCTTCTAAAGGCGATCAGATGATTAGTCCTGCAGCTCAGGCTGCTTTAGGTGATGCTTATGCACATCTTAACCAGCTCGACAAGGCAGTAGAAGCATTTAAGAAGGCTGCAAGCATGGCTGATGACAAAGCACAAGACGGTGCTAACAACAGTCTCTCTCCTACTTTCCTCATCAAAGCAGGTGAAATCCTTGAAAGTCAAGGAAAGAAGGCAGACGCTTTGAGCATCTACCAGGACATCAAGAAAAAATATGTAAACTCTATGCTCGTTCAGAGTTCAGAGATTGATAAATACATCGAAAGAGCTTCCAACTAATTATGGCAACAGCACTTCATAATTTATCAGACTACGACTTTACCAAGGTGCCAGACGCAAGCAATATGTGCTTTGGCATCGTGGTAGCAGAATGGAACCCAGAGGTAACAGGTGCCTTGCTTGACGGAGCTGTCAAGACTTTGGAAAAGCATGGCGCTCTTTCTGAAAACATTCATGTAAAGACTGTTCCTGGCAGTTTTGAACTCATCTATGGTGCTCACCAGATGGTACTCAACGGTGGTTACGATGCAGTCATCATTCTTGGATGCGTAATACGCGGTGAAACTCCACATTTCGACTATATCTGTCAAGGAGTTACCTATGGTATAGCTCGCTTAAATGCCACACAGGAAATCCCTGTCATCTATGGTCTGTTAACAACAAATGACCTGCAGCAGGCCCAAGACCGCTGCGGAGGTAAACTTGGAAACAAGGGTGACGAATGTGCTATAGATGCTATAAAAATGGCAAAATTCTAACTATATATAATAATAACGCACTATATATAATAAGGTATATGAAACTATATCAGTTATTACAATCATTCGAATTTGAAGAGTTATTCCCTGCAGTGAATGAAATGTATCCAAATGCATACCTGCATCGTGATATATTTGAAAAAGCATTCAACATGCTTTGCAACATCCAGCCTGTAGTTTCAAAGAAAATCATCAGATACGAACTTAAGGAAGATCCAAATAGCAAGGATATGATTGTGGGAGCAGATGACACCAGTTTCAATACAACCTGGGATGCTTGCCTCGGTAAAGAAATCAAAAAAGGAAAGGGTGCTAGCCTCAATGATGAAGAATTAGCAGCCAATTGTCTGCTCAATATACTCTTCCTTGGCCGACACCCTCTAAGTTTTGAAAAAGACTACCGAAAACTTTTCAAGTAGTCTTTATTCTGCAAGATTGATAATCAATTCACATAAGCATTAGACCTCATCCTCATCGGATGAGGTTTTTTGTTGCTCATTAGTATTATCATCATCTTCTTCATCACTACCTGTATCCAATTTGGTATCTTTACCAACGGAAACAGCACCCATGCGAGAGATCTTAACTACTAAAGGCACATACTCATCACTTGTTACATCTGGAGATCCAACACTTCCTGCAAAAACCAGGTTGTTACCCTCAGCCTGTACATAGACCAAACCAAGCAATGCCCCATTTTGCTGGGTATTTTTATCTAAATATCCCGTAAAATCGGTCTTCTGAAAGGTACGATTAAAAAATTCAGTACCATCTTTACGCAGAATTCTAACCGTAATCTTATTATCAAAATATTTGGTATTATCATCACCGACAGCTAAAGGCAAACTATTGTCTGCTTCACGCTTAACTATAACTTTATAGGTTGAACCCAGCCATTCAACCTCACGAGCCTGTTCATATCCACTCATCTGCTGAGTTTTCTTTGGCTTTGGAGCCTGAGGCTTTGGAGCGATGATAACATCACTCTTTTTCTTTTCACTGCAAGATGTGAAGCCTGTGACAAGACATGCAGCCAAAAGTAAAGGAAATATTCTATTCATCATTACATTTTTATAGATTATGTGGCAAAATTAAGAAAAAATTATCAATTGACAAAAAAAACAGAATAAAAAAAGCACCCTCTTTCACAAGAGAGTGCTTCTTAACCTTTTTACTAACTAAAAACCTATTGTTCTCACACGATATTATAAAAGTTCAGTTTATGAATTCTAATCGTTTATATAGACACTTTGAAAGCAGAAAGGTTTAATACGAAATTGATTTTTCTTTGTTTTTAACATATTTCAACACAAAAACAATCTTCCAAGAAGATATCTTTCTGAAGGAAAAATGCATATGATCAATGAATCACTATTAAAAAGAAACAAAAGAAAAGAAATAATTTGGTTTTTCAAACATTTTGATGTAACTTTGCATCCAAAACAAGACAATTCGTATGAAAAAGTTATTATTTTTATTATTAGTTGCTATCATATACACCTTTTCCTCTTGCTCAGAAAAGAAAACAGAGGAAAAGAAGACTATCATTGATACTATTCCTATGATGGTAATGCAGATACAAAAATGCAACAGACTTTACACGACAGAAATACATGTCCATAAAATAGTAACTCATGACGACCAACTGAAATTGAAAGGCTCTATATTCAAAAAAGATTTCAATATCAATGTACCAGGTTCCAACAGAAAAGTTGCAATTCCGATGGATGCCACACTAAAAGCATACATAGATTTCAAGGATTTTGGGGCACAGAACATCAACAGAAAGGAAGAAAAAATAGAGATTACATTGCCTGACCCAAAAATCATGCTGACAAGCAGCAAAATAGATCATGAAGGAGTCAAGCAGTTTGTTTCTCTCACTCGACGTAACTTTAGCGATGCTGAACTCAGTCTATATGAACAGCAGGGCCGGGAAGGAATCATCAAGGACATTCCCAATATGGAAGTCATTGAAACAGCAAGACAAAATGCTGCCAACATTCTAATTCCTATGCTCATAGAAATGGGATTCAATGAAGAAAATATAAAGATAACTTTTAGAAAGAAATTTTCTTTGGACGATCTCAAGACCATCCTGGACTATTCGACTATTGAAAAGAAGACGAACTAAAGGAACAGGTTATAAAAGTATCTGATTTAAAGAGAAGGTTCTAATAATCAGATAAAAAAGCCGGAGGGTAGCCATATAATAAAGATATTAATTAGGTAAAGATCAACCTGAAGAAATAAAGATAATAAAAAGGCAATATACAATGAAGCGAATAGAATTCATCATTATATTAGTACTTGTCATTATAATAGGTGGAAGTCTATATTGGTTGGCAAGAGATACTCATGTGGAAGGAGAAAACGTGGGGCAGACACAACTGTCTCCTACACAAATCCGCACTATAGAGAACATCGGGCAATGGGAATTTCTATCAATCAGTGACGAAGAACTCATTGATACAACAAGGCATGGCTTCTTCGGTGACGACAAGTTAGTACGTATCTATTATGGTACACTTCGGCTTGGCATTGATATGAAAGAAGTAAAGGAAGGTTGGATAGAAACAGAGAAAGATACGATTGTCTGTACACTACCTCCTATCAAACTACTGGATCATAATTTTATTGACGAAGCAAGAACCCAGTCTTTTTTTGAAACCGGTGACTGGACAGGAAAAGACAGGCAAAAACTTTATGAGCGAGCTTACAATGCAATGAGAATACGATGCTTATCAAATACAAACATATCAACAGCAGAAGAAAATGCTCGGATTCAATTCTACAAGATGCTCAAGGCTATGGGATTTACAAATGTAAAGGTAAGATTTGAAGAAGAACATAAAAAATAAGTGATAGAACAAATATTCACTTTCCAAAACTTCAATTACATAAATATAAACACAAAATAATAAGGTAAATTAAGAGAGACTTATGGATGCAATTAACGATTTTTTCTTAGCTTTCAGTTCATTCCTTTGGGGATGGCCTATGATTATCCTTCTGTTAGGAACCCATATATTCCTGACTATCCGATTACGTTTTCCGCAACGTAAGATATTGAAAGCTATCAAGCTTTCCCTCAAGAAGGATAAGAACGCAACAGGAGACGTATCACAGTTTGGTGCCCTGGCTACAGCGCTTGCTGCTACTATCGGAACAGGTAATATCATCGGTGTTGCCACGGCCATTGCGCTGGGTGGTCCGGGTGCTGTACTATGGTGCTGGCTTACAGGTGTATTTGGTATATCCACAAAATATGCAGAAGGATTACTTGCAGTAAAATATCGAGTAAAAACGAGACGAGGACGCATGCTGGGTGGACCTATGTATGCATTAGAAAAAGGATTGGGCTGGAAATGGTTAGCCATTCTTTTTGCAATCTTTGCTGCATTGGCTTCTTTTGGAATAGGAAGCACCGTACAGGCTAATGCTATATCTTCTCTGGTAGAAAACCAATATGGAATATCACCATACATTACGGGAGCCATCGTTACTATTCTTGGTGCAGCCGTAATTCTCGGTGGTGTAAAGACAATCTCAAATGTATGCGGTATGTTAGTCCCTTTCATGGCACTCTTCTATGTCATCGGATGCATATACATTCTCTTTGTCAACCATGCCTATCTGTTGCCTGCCCTCAAGGTTATCCTGGAGTCAGCCTTTACTACCAAAGCTGCAGGAGGCGGCTTTGCGGGTAGCACATTGATGATGGCTGCACGTTATGGTATCGCACGTGGCCTTTTTTCTAATGAGTCTGGTTTGGGATCTGCCCCTATTGTTGCTGCAGCTGCACAAACCCGCAATCCTGTACGCCAGGCATTGGTATCTTCAACCGGTACATTCTGGGACACTGTCATCATCTGTGCATTAACAGGTTTAGTAATTACCTCCAGTATCATTGCCTATCCAGATATAGACTATCATAATGGTGCAGCACTTACCAAAGCCGCATTCAGTAAAATCCCTTATATCGGTGCCCCTCTTTTAACTTTCGGACTGGCGACTTTTGCTTTCAGTACAACATTGGGATGGAGCTATTACGGAGAGCGTTGCGTGGAATATCTTAAGGGCAAAAAGTGGATGTTATGCTATCGAATGCTATACATCGCAAGTATCTTTGCAGGAAGTGTTATCAGCCTCGGTCTCGTGTGGAACATAGCAGACTGCATGAATGCACTCATGGCCATTCCAAACCTGGTATCCCTGCTATGCCTCAGCGGAATTATCGTACACGAAACCAGAAAGTATCTCTGGAGAGACAGACTTGATAGGGATATGGAAGAAAACGAGATAGAGGAACTGGAAGAAATCGAAAAGATTCAACCACAGATGGAAGAAGAACATCCAGAGAAATAAAGTTCTTGCATCCTTATAAACAAAATTGTCCTGACTACATCACGCAGTCAGGACAATTCTTTTTACTAAATCAACAAAAACTAATAAAATTTTATTCAACCTAAACCTAAAAACTTACTTTCTACTGAGAAACTGAATACCTACAGTAATTCAGCTATAACCTATACTTTACCTATATGAAAAACCTAAAACCTTTTTCTGATTGCAAAGGTACGACAAAAAGTAATAAGTTGGATGCATTTATATTAGTTTTTTGCATTTTTACTTGAGCAAACGATTGCACAACTCTTTGCACAACAGTGCGTTAGCATGATGAATCTCACGCCAAAGACATTATGCAACAAAATATCAGATATCAGTTTTGCTTATACTGTAAATGTCTCATCGGATGTCCACCCCATGTGGAATCATTGACATAAACAAAACCAAGACGCTGATAGAGAGCCTCAGCTTTAGGATTACCTTTATCGACAAGCAAACCGACTGTTGGTATTCCAAGTTCTGCCCCACGCTCAATAGTAGCCTGAAGCAACTGAGAAGCAATGCCCTTTCCACGGAAATTACTGGAGACAGCGAGACTGTCAATATAGAACTCACCATCTTCCGTCTCATCTGTCATGCCTGTATAATCAATTCCAAAAGCTTCCAATGCAGCTTCATAGAATCGACGACGGAGCTGATGCAGTTTTGCACCATCATAAGCGACACAGATACCAGCCAATATACCACTGGAGGTATAGGCAGCCAAGACATTACGATAACTATATTGGCTATCTTCCATCTCGACCAAACGGGTCATCATACGATGAAAGTCAACCAATGTATGCTTAGGTCCAGCAAAGTTTTGACAACACTCAGCATTCATCGCCTCCATGATAAGCGATGCAATATGAGAAGCCATGTCAGGCGTAGCATTTTCTATTTTTATCTTCATAATGCCTGCAAAGATAAGCAAAATAACCAAGACAAACGAATTTTGTCTTGGTTATTTTTTAAAGATATTGTGAAAAATAAAAAAACAGTTTTGTTAGCGTGTAACAACCTCTATTTCAGAACTTCAACATTGCTTCTTTCAAGTCAGGCGCCTGTGCTTTAAGTGTACCTTTTCCCTTCAGAACTACGATGCATTTTCCAAAGAAAGCCTTACGCTTCGGACCGGTAAAACGCTCTAAAGAGGTTTGGCATC
Organism: Prevotella sp. AM42-24; assembly: GCF_003461825.1. Taxonomy (NCBI): domain Bacteria; kingdom Pseudomonadati; phylum Bacteroidota; class Bacteroidia; order Bacteroidales; family Prevotellaceae; genus Prevotella; species Prevotella sp. AM42-24. The sequence continues at coordinate 52,872 of NZ_QTXV01000008.1, forward strand.
CATTATCTGTTCCAAGAATGTGGGCATCAGATGAGAAGAAAATCAGTCGTTTTATAGCGATTCCTGTTTTTCAGAACTTTCTCTGATTTTCAGAATCATCGGCACCACCTCTTTATATATCTTCTCATCTCCATTGATACTTCTCATCAGGAGTTCGCATGCCTTGGTTCCCTGTTCGTGGGCTTTGTCCATGATGGCTGTGAGACGAGGAGTAACGAAGGCAGCCGTGTCTCCATCCGTAAAGCCGATGATGGCAACATCCTGCGGAATGCGAAGCCCTTTGGCCTTGATGGCGTCAAAGGCTGCATAGGTGATGATATCGTTGAAAGCTAAGATTGCATCCGGCCGATTGTCGCCCTCCAGGAGTTTCAGAGTTGCGTTGCGGGCCACATCGAAATCAATTTTGTCACAGACAACCAGGTTTCTATCTATCGGAATATGATTATCTCTGAGAGCCTCCAGATAGCCGTGCTTGCGGCGGCGCACCATATCGAGATGGTTAGGACCGCCGATGAATGCGATACGTTTCGAACCGGTTTCGATGAGGTGCTGCGTGGCTTCCTGCGCTGCCACATCTCCATTTCCTACCACCTGAGAGAACTTGTCTTCCAAACAGCAGCGGGCGAAGAATACAAGCGGGATGGACATCTTATGAAGTTGTTCGAAATGAGAATAGTCTATGGTATCCTGCGCCAGACAGGCAATGATGCCTTCCACGTGCATATTGAGGAAGTTGTCGAGTGCCATTACCTCTCGCTCATAATCTTCATGACTGTTGGCACTGATAACGGAATAACCGTGTTTGGTTGCATAATCTTCTATACCATCGAGAACGGCAGCATAGTAGTGGGTCACCAGATTAGGGACGATGACACCTATCACGTGCGGTGCTTCCTTGCGGAGGCTCTGCGCAAACGGGTTAGGTCTATAATTGAGTTCCTTGGCCAGATCTTTGACCTTCTTGGTCATCTCCTCGCCCACTTCGTGGCTGTTGCGCAAAGCCCGTGAAACGGTAGCAATGCTGACACCAAGCTGGGCTGCCAAATCCTTCAAAGAGGTTCTACGTTGTTTCATATAGTTGCTGATTTGTAGTCAAATAAGAGTTCATTTAATTACACCTCACAAGCATCTTTGTTTAGTAAAAACTTTATCAAACCAGTGAGTACACTTTTTCCTCTGCAAAGATAGTATTTTTTCTCTAAAGGCGCAAACGTTTACGTGTGTTTTTTCACAAATTTAGAAAGATTATCACTAAAAATGTACTAATTTTGCAAATGAAAGTAATGAATAGTTGATAATAAGTTAGTTAGAAACAGGTAAGGCTTAGATTTGTCGTGAGGACAAGTTTAAGCCTATTTTTTTCTGAATTCTCTCTTCTGATTTCTCTCTTATTCTGGATTTACTCTGAATTCCTTGAAGAATCTTTTTTAATCCTCTTTCGAGAACTTATCCTCTTATTTTTTGAAAAAAACTTCCGAGGAGCCTCTTGAAGAGTCCTCTTGAGAATCCCTTGAAGAGAACCGCGAGAAACTTTCGAGGAGACCCCGTGAGGTTCCCCTTGAGAATTATCTTTAGTTTCTTTCTCCGAACTCCTTTTCAGAATAATCTACTATTTTCAGAAGAACTTTCTCCCAAAATCAGATATAGTATTCTGCAGTATCCACGAGTCCTGCCCTCAGCGCATACTTGGTAGCCTCATGAACATTGTTCACATTTAGCTTGCGGAAGATATTCTTGCGATGGGTGTTCACGGTATGGAAACTTGAGAATCGCTTGTCTGCTATTTCCTTGGTCGTCATGCCGAGAGCGATGTCTTTCAGTATCTCCGTCTCTGTCTTCGTCAGGTTAACCTTCTCCTCTACCTCATGCTTAGGAGCCAGAAGCACTTCCATCATGCGCTGACAGATGAACCGATTGCCATGCACGCAGAACTTGATGGCTTCCTTGATTTCTGAAAGCGGACACTCCTTCAGCAGAATACTGAACTGCATGCTACTGGCTATCAATACCCTTACCAGCTCGGCACTCAGATCTTCGCTGAAGAGCAGCCAGCGTGTGTGAGTGAATCGCTGCTGGAGTATCAGCAGTTCATCGGCATCGTTGATATCGAATGAAGTGTAGTCTAAGACCACTACCGTATCGTCGTTCTCCTTCAGCGCCAGCATCAGTTCGGCCTTGTCATCCGTATATTTCCATTCCAGTCCTTCCATCCCCTGCAGCACGTATATCATGCCCGCACGGGTGATGTCCTGTCTGTCTGCTAATAAAATTCTCATAGTTATATTCTCTCCTATTTTTTTATGTTGTTATTCTCCTTATATATTCTGTTTGCGCACTGTAGCCATCGCTCCCCGATTGATTTGGAGGATGATGATACCGGTTCGATATTCAACTGATATTTATTCGTTTTTTATACCATTGATATATCTCTATAATGCAAAACGACCCATAGGCAACTTTGAGGAGTCGCCTATGGGTTATTTTTCTCGTATATCAGAACGACATCATGAAGCCGAAACGGATACCCCACTTGTCGATGTTGTTGTTATTCAGATAGGTGAGTCGTCTCACATACTCTACAGAGAAGAACTTGAAGATGTTGTGCACACCTGCCACGCACTCCCAGTAAGGTGTATCATTCATCACATGAGAGTTTTTAGGGAACTTAAACAGCCTTTCGTCTCCCTGGTTCTTCTCCAGATATGGATTGTTCTTGTCGGTAAGATGGCCCCACACGCCCTTGATGGCAAACCACTCGCGCCACTTGAGTTTCTTGATGAGCGGAATGCGGTTGAGCAGCTTGCCGTTCATATCCCAAGAGAGTGCCCAGAACACCTGGCGGTCGTTGAGGAATTCCCAGTCTTTCATCAAACTGATTGTTGTCTCCTGCTCAAAGTAAGAGAGGTTGATAGGAGGCAGGATGAGCATCGGGAACGGCACCTTGTTCCACTGTGCCTGTCCGATGGCATGAAAGTCGAGATAACCCCAACTGCCGAGCCACTGGCGCTTGTAGATGCTCAACTTGGTGATGTTGCTGTGATACTGACCGCCCATGAAGCCCCTGAAGCCCATCGTGTGCGAAAGTCCGATTTCCGGACTGTCGAGATTGATTGGCAGTCGCTGCTGCTTGGTATTCACATAGGTAACACCCGGATTATAGTTGATGCCCACGTTGAGGTCGGTCATGCGGATCTTCTTCACCTCGGTACCATCCAGATGATAGTAGTGGAGATTGCCCACCGTGCGGTTGCTCTGGAAGCGGAGACTCGTATTGAATCGGAAGCCCCAGTCGGTCTCGTAAGTGAATGCCAACTTCTGGCGGTGGTAGAGGAACATCTCGTCCTGAGTTGCTGCACGGAAGGTCATGAAGAAGTTGTCCTTATTGTGCAGCAGGTTCTCGTCTGAAGGAGAAGTCACATCTCGGGCCACCTCGAAAGTGAGGTTGCGCATCGGGAATTCAAACGGACTGTTCTTCTTCTTGTTGAGCGAGTAAGTGAAGATATTGCCCGTGTACCAGTCGTTGCTCTTGGTACCGTAGGCTGCATATCCGTCCCAGAAGAAATGCGGATTGAGGGCAGCCATGGTTCTACCGGCCAGTCGCAGTCGGATACCATCCACGAAGTTCTTAGAGATATAGGTGTTCACCGGTCCGAGATCGAACTTGCTCTTCTTGCCGTCCGTACCGCCACCTATCTCCACGTAGTTCTCCATCAGGGCCTTCACGAAGAAGATGATATACTTGAATCCCTTCGAGTTTTCCATGCGGTGGATAAAGCTATCCATCGACGATTCACTCTTTGTGAGGTCCACCTGCCTGTATTTGTTCCAGTAGGCCTCGTCGCGGTTCATGGCATCCATATCGTGCCTTACCTTGGCCTTACCCTTGAAGAGTATCTTCGGTAGTTCATCGAAGGCATAGTCGGTAAGTCGGGTGTTCCTCACCACGAGCAGGTCTTGCAGCATACTGTTCACATGCAGTTCGGCTATCATATCGTCTTTCGAGAGCACCCATTCGCCGTTGTCGAGCCTGGTGTATTCCTGCTCTATCTTCATATTCTTCACATAGTTCACGTCGGTATTGTGAGGCATGTAGAGATTGCATTTCTTCACGTGCAGCGAACTGTCTGCGAGTACGTACAGCTCTCCACGGAAGCCGAAGTCCTGCGAATTGGCAGGTATAAACTGGAGATGATAGCAGAGGTCTCGCTCTACATACACCGTGTCTTCTATATAATAATGATAGAAGGAGATGCCCGTTCTACCGATAGGCGAAGGGAACGGATACTGCAGCAGGCGCACGTAGTCGTCGTAGATATCCACATCGGTGAAGGCATCCTTGAGGGCTGTATTGAGTATCTCGCCGGTCTGGATTACCTGTCCGATACCATTGCTCTGCTGGCCCTTGATGATGTCTTTCTCTGTCTTCGGATCCTTGCGATAGATGTGCTGCGAAACCGTCTCGTCGATGCTCACCGGAAGGGTCAGCTTTCCGTTATAGGGAGAGGTCTCTACCTGGTCCAGAAGATACTGTCGCTTGCTGAAGAACTTGCCTTCCAGCTGCTCTTTCTTTAGGTCGTTGAGGGCAAGCGTTATCTTCTGATACTTGTCATACTGATAGTAATCATGATTGCTGAGATCGGTCTTTTTCTTGGCAGCTATCACTCGCCTCATCAGCTCCACGGCAGGGTTGTCCTTACGACTATATTTGCTTCGCTTGGTCTTCACCACCACCTCGTTGAGCTTATGGCTGTCGTCCTTCAGCTTTACTTCTATGAAATCCATTTTCTCGTTTACGCTGATGGTCTGCGACTTGTAGCTCAGGGCAGATACTGTGAGCACCCAGCCTGGATGTTTCTCGATGGAGAACTTACCCTGACTGTCGCTGGACACGGCTATCTTATGCCCGCGATATTGCACGCTGGCATAGGAAACGGCAAATCCATCCTCATCTATGACTCGTCCTGTTATCTTTTGTTGGGCCATCAGCTGGAGTGTAGAAACCAGCAGCAGCACAACTACAAAATACAATTTTCTAAAAACCTTCATACCTTATTAATATATAGGAGGGCATAACTGCGATGCCCCACCCTTAACTTAACTCTTGACTACTAACTGTTTTTTCGTCAACTTTCTATTTCTGGCTGCAAAGTTAAGAATATTCTTCTGAAAATCTGCGAAAACTATTTAGTAATTTAAGTTTTTTATAAGATTTAAATGCTTTGCCGCCTATTTTTTCAGATTTATATCCAAATTAAAACTGATATTACTGATATTGATATCGCTGAATCTAAAATTCAACTTAAAAAATAAGTCTGCAACTGAACTCAAGAGAGGGAGAAGGAACCAACTGAACTCAAGAGAGAGAGAGAGAAGGAACCAACTGAACTCAAGAAGAGGGAGAAGGAACCAACTGAACTCAAGAGAGGGAGAGAAGGAACCTACTAAACTCAAGAGAGAGAGAAAGAACCAACTGAGCTCAAGAGAGAGAGCCATCAGCCCACCTCAAGCAATGTATTACAGCAGATAAGCCTCCATATCAGAGAGTTTCGTCAGAAGCCCGTCAGGCACACTCTCATCGTATTCCTTCTTTTCCCATTGCAACCCCTTGATCCACAATGTATGGCAACCCAGCTGACAGGCAGGAAGAATATCCTTGCTGAAGGTATCTCCCACCACTAGCACCTGCGAAGCCGGCAAATCCAAAGCACAGACACCCAGGGCGAAGATAGCAGGATTTGGCTTGCGAACACCCACTACCGCCGACTCTATGACGCGACTGAAATAACCATCGATGCCCGCATCCTTCAACACCTGATTGATATTGCCATAGAAATTGGACACAAGAACCATCGGATAACCCGCCTGCTTCAGATGCTCCAACACCTGTTTGTTTTCGGCCAAAAGCTGCTGGGTCTCACTATTGATATAGGCAGCCATCGATGCAGAGATTTCTGCTATCTCCGACTCACTCAACTCGAGCCTTTCAGCAAGAGCCTGCTGCTTCAGGGCATCGTCCTTACCGGTTTCCAACAAAGGTGCACTGGCGAGGAAAGACAACTGGAAATGTATCTTCATGCGGAGGATATCCTCGAAGTGGTCCTCAGCCTTCACCAGTGGATGCACTGCCAGCACACGCTCACCATACACGTAAGCATCGCGGAAAGAAGACTTGCCGATGGATACACCCGGCTCCACCTCCTCATCAGCATTCACGCCGATACCGAAGTGCTCGTAGCCTTTCCACAACACCTCCGACCAGTGGTCGCCCCTTGTATCGAGCGTACCGCCATAGTCGAAAATAATTCCCTTTACATCCAGTTTCTTATTCATCATTTTTCTGTTTCAAATCCTTATTTCCTATCTTGATAAGCAGGATGCCGACAGCTATCCAGAACAACTCTCGAAGGCGGGTAATGAGACCCGTATAGACGCCTAATGCACCCGTAAGATGCAGCCCGTCCACCGCCAGAGCCAGACCACCCTCACGCGCTCCCAACTGCATCGGAGAGAAGAAGATGAGATTGCTGAAGAGCGAAGAGAATGCCAATATCAGAATACTGTCGAGAATGTTCACATCCGCAGCGAAAGCCTTCAGGATGAGATAGATTTCCACACTCTGAAGCACGCGTGCTGCCACCTCGGAAAACAACGAGAGATAGAACGTGCGCTTGTGCTGACCGTGGAGCATCGCTATCTGGTCGTCTATCTGCTCCAGCGTTTCCTTCTTAGATTCCGCAAAGCCTCTCGCCCATTTCTTCACCATCGGGATATGCGTAAGGATTCGGATGCCCTTCTGAGCCATGCCCGTGCGATAACCGCGAGAGAAGAAGTAGATGCCCAGCAGGCAGAAAGCGCCTATCAGCACCAGCATGATGCCCATCGGAACGCCTACCGGATACATTGCCACGAAGAGGAATATCGACAAGAACCAGAACCAGAAATGCGAGAAGATGTGCATCATCACATAGAGGATAACCGACGAGGTGGCCTTGCTCACTCCCGTATAAGGCTTCAGCTCCATGATGCGGTAAGGCTCGCCGCCCATCAGTCCGCAGGGCGTAGTATAGTTGAGTGCAAATCCGCTCACGGTCAGTTTGTACACGCGCCAGAAGGAAAGCCCCTTCACCTTGCCCTCGTCATTGATGATGAGATACCAAGAGAGCGTGTTCACCATATACACCGCCAGCCACAGGGCGAGTATCAGCGGAAAGTAGATGCCCGCCTGCTTCAGATAGCGCCAGATGTCGGTATAGTCCATATCCATCGTACAGAGCATGATGACGATGGCGATGATACCGAAGGCCATGAAGATATTTCTGAACCGATTATTCATAAGAAGCTATTTTAACTAAAATCTCACAACAGAGCTTTTCGTGGCGATAATGCATATAGAAATATACGGCTGTGAAGACCACAATCTCCACACAGAAGTATATCCAAGGCATACCCACCAGGATGCTCGCAAAGAGCGTAAAGCTGCGCCAGTTGAAAGTCAGGAAGTTGGCATACTTCATCAGCGGCAGACTGCCCTTGCGGAAGTCGGCACGCAGATTATCCGGCAACTGGTTAGGATACTTGTGGCGAATGGTTTTCTTGAGTTTCTGAAACCATGGTGTCTCCTTCTCCTGCGCCAGCGTATAGTTCTTGTAGAAGAACTGGAAGAACTTCTGCAGCGGCTCCCTTTTCCACTTCATCTGCTTGTAGATAGCCACCTGCTTGATGGCATCATCCATCTCGCTCCCCTCCTTGCCCTTCAGGAAGAAAAGGTGTATCTGGCGATAGTAGTCGGCCAGACGGCACTGGCGGGAGTGGCAGAGCAGACCGCTCACGGCAGCCAGTCCCCATATCCAGAAGCTCCACTCTGGCATCAGACGGATGCAGATGCAGACATAGATGGAGATGAACCACAGGTCGCCGGCAGCACCGTCGAGGATACGTCCCAGCGCACTTTTCTGATTGGTGAGTCGCGCCAGCTGTCCATCACAACTGTCGTACATATTCGCCCATACGAGCAGCAGAATGCCCACGATATTGATTTTCAAATCGTTGAAACCGAAGCAGATACCCGCTCCCACGCCCAGGAAGATAGAAAGGATGGTTACTACATTCGGCGTAACGTGCAGCATTCTGAAAAATCTCGCCCACTGATAGCCTATCGGGCGATAGAAATAAATGTCAATATGCTCCTCGGTGTCTGCAGACTTCAGAGAAGCTTGATATTCCTGATTTGCCATTTCTTTTTGAATTACTATACCTATTTATATATTATCGCTATACCTATTTATATATTATAAAGGATTTTCTTTTTTTCTATATTTACTGGATTCCCGAAAGAGATAAACTCTGAGATCTTCACAAGAAACAATCTCTGAGACCTTCGCAAGAAACAATCTCAAGGACCTCTGAAAGAGATCATCTCAAGGACTTCAGAAAGAGATTATCTCAGGGTTTTCCACGAGAGATAAACTCTGAGATTCCCTTTTTTATTCTGCTTTCTCGAAATCCGTTACATTCTCAATAAACGGATGCTTTTCGAATTCCATGCAGAGACGCTTGGCTATATAATAAGCAGCAGCATCACGGCAAGGAGCGAAGCTTGGCCAGTCGTTGAAGTCGATAATTCTGAAACTGCCATCCTCGGCTATGATGCAGTCGCCGCCGTAGATAGGAGTCTCGAGCACCGTGGCAGCCCTGTCGGCAGTCTTTTTCAAATCCTCCACCACGAATGGAATACCCTGCGCATCGCCGTTGATTACTTCAAGACCGAACTTGCTGCGATGACCGCACTTTGACGGATAGAACCAGTAGAAGAAATCAGTGCCTTCCACGCCATAAAACTTCACGAGGTCGCCCTTCAGATGTTCATTGAGAACCACCGGAGAAATGTTTCTCATATCGAAACTCTGCAATACCTTCTCAGCTTCCTCGCGGGTCTCCACATAGCAGGTATCCTCCTTCTGCTGTGCACAGGCATTCCCACGCTTCAGCCAGCATGGATAGATATCCCAGTCGCCCAGACCATCAAAAGATTCCACTATCTTGCTCTTCGGCATCGGGATACCGTCCTCCATCAGCAGGCTGGTCATCTCCGATCTCACGCAGTTCATCACGCCCACCGGAGTGTTCAGTCCCGGAAGGCCATCGGCCATAGCTACTTCCAACATCTTGAGTGCATTGTTGCTGCGAGCCATACTGAAATAGCCAGCCACATCGTTCACAAACCAAACCGTGTTCATAAACTCAGAATACTCTTCAGGCTTTGTAAAGTGACTAACTTGCTCATCATTAGAATACTCACGGCATGGATAAACTGTCGCTCCGAGAGCCTTCAGTTGCTCACTCACAGCATTAAAGATGGCAGCGTCGCTATTTACACAGTTGGGTGAGAAACTGCTATCGCGCATGATACCATCGATAATCTTGCCTTCCAAAGGCAACAGGAATTTTCTTGCCTTGGCGATATCCTCCTTATGATCCACATCGAGAATCTTGTCGATAGGATAAGCCTCCAGGCGCAGACCTTCAGCCACAAGCTGGCGCTGGAAGTTGCGCATTCGGCTCATGCCCTGCTCCATACAATGATCGAGCACATCCAGGGCCTTGTCGCCCAGACAGTAGATGCCACCAGAAATCAGATGATCGTCGCCCTCGCACTGGTCGTGAAAACCGGTGATGAGCGGCTTGTATCGGTATCCCTGCTGGTCTATGAGGCTCTCGCCCTCCACGCCGGTCTGCTCCTTCACGCCTACCCAGAGAGGCTTCTCGTCGTCCACGTAAGGAGTCACAGCCATGCAGCCGTCGATATCTTTGACGCGCTCAAAATGGCGGATATATTTCTTGAATTCCTCTTCACGGAAAATCGTATCAACAGTAGTCAGGCAGAAGCGTTCACCCCTGAGATAAGGCGACAGGGCATGAAGGCTGTGCATAGAGCTTGGGGTAGTTTTCACAATGATTTTGAGCGGCACAGGCAGATCCAGCGACTTCAGATAACGGTGCACGCTGGTACTCTGTTTGTTGATGATGACCACGATTTCCGATGCTCCACAATCCACGAAGATACGCATCAGGCGCTCTATCATCGGCTGGTCACATACAGAAACTAAGGGCTTTGGCTCCTCTACGCCTTCCTGCGCAAGGCGACTGCCCTCACCGGCAGCAATAATTGCAAACTTCATATTATATTGTTGTTTAATATATTTTTTATAGAATCGATTCCTCTCAAAGGAAATGTATTCCTTTTTATAGAACGTATTCCTTTTAAAGAATGTATATAAAGGAACGTATCAGTACTCCTGTATTTTGAACATACTTTGGATACGAAACAACATTCATAGAGACGCAGACACCCCTTTTATAATACAAACTAATATTTTTAACGGATGCAAAGGTACAATAAATTTCTGATACGACAAACACTTGTCCGCAAGAATAAAACCTAAATAACTAAATTATTTTTCATTTCAGATAATTTAAACATACTTTCTTGGCTCTTACGACAAAACTTCTTACCTTTGCAGCATGAAAAGAGAGAGAGACAACTACACTTTCCTGACTCATGCATCAGTTCATAGAGTCATTTTCACGATGGCAATCCCTACAATCATCAGTATGCTGTCGACGAGCATGTACAACCTCGCCGACACCTATTTCGTGGGCACTATCAATACGCAAAGCGTAGCTGCCGTGGGCATTTCCTTCTCGGTGATGGCCATCATTCAGGCAGTAGGCTTCTTCTTCGGTCACGGCTCAGGCAATTATATTTCCCGCCAGTTGGGAGCCAAGGAGCACCGGAAAGCAGAGCAGATGGCCTCTACGGGCTTTATACTGAGCTTCTTTGCCGGGCTTCTCATCGCCATCCTGGGACAGATTTTCATCACTCCGCTCGCCATCTTCCTGGGTTCCACACCCACCATCCTGCCCTATACAGAGCGCTACTTAGGCATCGTCATGCTCGGCGCACCCTTAATGACAATGTCGCTCACACTGAACAATCAGATGCGTTTTCAGGGCAACACAATGTCGGCGATGAAGGGCATCCTGTCGGGAGTTTTGCTCAATCTGGTACTCGCTCCGCTGCTCATCATCTACTTCTGTATGGGCATTACCGGAGCCGCCATTGCCACCCTCATCAGCCAGACTTTCGGTTGCCTGATGCTCTTTTTGATGAGTAGAAGGGGGCAGAATATCAGAATCCGCCTGAAAGACTTTACTCCTAATAAACAACTTGCGAAGGAAATCATTTTTGGCGGAACTCCTTCCCTTTCGCGTCAAGGATTGGGCAGTGTATCCACCATCCTGCTCAACGTGGCAGCCGGAGCCTACGGAGATGCTGCCATTGCTGGCATGAGCATCGTAACGCGCATCTCTTTCTTCACTTATGCAATCGTCATCGGACTGGGACAGGGCTTCCAGCCACTCTGCGGTTTCTGCTATGGCGCCCATCTGTACCAGCGAGTGAAGGAAGCCTTCTATTTCTGTATCAAATGCGGTACAGTATTTCTCTCTGTATGTGCGCTGGCAGGCTTTGTTTTCTCCGAGTCCATCATCAGCCTGTTCCGTAGCGATCCAGACGTGATCCATGTAGGAGCTGCAGCTCTGCAATGGCAGGTGCTCAGCTTCCCGCTTGTATCAACCATTGTACTCACCAATATGCTGATGCAGACCATCCGCAAACCTATCCGTGCCAATCTTGTAGCAGCAGCCAGAAGCGGGCTTTTCTTCATCCCACTCATCTTTATATTGCCTCATTTCTTTGGTCTGCTGGGCGTGGAAATGTGTCAGGCTTGGGCAGATGCATGCAGCTTTACCATGGCCATTCCTATCGCCTGGAGTGCTTTTCGGGATATGAACAGATTAAAGAAAACAGGAGAGATTCCGGTAGAATAACTCAAAAACTGGTGAAGAACAAACTACATAAATAATCAAAGAAAACTGACAAATCTAAAAATTCTTCACATAAAGAAAAGTATTACTGTCTTTTCAAAAGACCGCATATTATTGCAATTATGCATGTATAATACATAATACAAAGCATAATTATACACTTACAATTTAAAACTAAGGTACAAAAAACAAGAATTCTCTGAAGTAAATCAAAGCACCATAGGAGGCAATATCTATAAGTACCAAAAAGCAATGTCATTTTAAAAACTGAAATTACTGAAATTGACATCGCTATGTTTTCTCTGAGAGATTTTCCACTCTGATTTTATAAAATATTTACATTAAAAAATCTTCAGACCATCTATCCAAGCAATAGTTATAATCTATTCCGGGAAGTTGCTTTCTCTATCCAAGCAGGCTACTTTCTCTTTTCTAGCAGACTACTTTCTCTAACCGAGCAGGCAGCTTTCTCTTTTCGAGCAGGCTATATTCACTCTCCAACATTACCAAATCCCTCAAGAAAAGACTCAAGAACAAGCAAAGCCCACAAACATCCTACAAGCAAAGCCCACAGCCACACCACATCCCTAATGCTCAAAAAACACACGAAAAACAAGCAAATCCAGCAAAATATCCCCAATATTCTACCCTTTAACATATTTTTAAAGTCAGTTTTGAAAAAAAATCGCTTATCTCGGCTTTTTGATTTGGAGATTTCAATCTTTTATTGTAATTTTGCAACGAATTTATTGACACACTGAATAACAATGAGTAAAGATACATTAACTCATCAGCTGACTGAGACCATCGAGGAACTTTCATGCCCAGAGTCACTGAAAGGTCTGTTTCATCAGCATCGAGACGGAAATCCACTCCCTTCGGGCAAGGCGCTCGAAGAAATCATCAGTCTGTCTCGCTCCATCCTTTTCCCGGGATATTTCGGCAACTCATCCGTCAATATCTCCACCATCAAGTATCACATCGGAGTAAGAGTTGAAAAACTCTATGAAAAGCTAAGCGAACAGATTCTTGCCGGTCTCTGTTTTGCCAACAACTGCGAGCACGAAACCCCTGCTGAACTGCAGCACCAGAGGGCCAAAGCCGGAGTCATCGCCGCCAAAGCCATCATGGAATTTCCGAGACTCAGAAAGATACTCGCCACAGACATAGAAGCTGCCTACGAGGGCGATCCGGCGGCTGTGAGCCAGGGAGAGATAATCTCCTGCTACCCCGTCATCAAAGCCATCACCAACTACCGACTGGCGCATGAGCTCTACAAGTTAGGCGTACCGCTGATACCGAGAATGATGACCGAGCTGGCCCACTCTGAAACGGGCATCGACATCCACCCGGAAGCCACCATCGGCAAGCACTTCACCATCGACCACGGTACGGGTGTAGTGATAGGAGCCACCTGCATCATCGGAGACAATGTGAAACTCTATCAGGGCGTAACCCTCGGAGCCAAGAGTTTCCCGCTCGACAAGGACGGCAACCCTATCAAGGGAATACCTCGCCACCCTATCCTGCAAGACGACGTCATCGTATATGCCAACGCCACCATCCTGGGCAGAATCACTATCGGCAAGGGATGCGTAGTGGGAGCCAACGTATGGGTGACCAAGGATATGCAGCCGAAAACAAAAAAGTATAAGAAAGAAAAACAAAGTTTATTAGATATAGAATTCAATAATGGAACAGGAATTTGAACTCATTGCCAAGACCTTTATGGGTCTGGAACCAGTCTTGGCTGAGGAGCTCACCCAGCTGGGTGCCAACAATGTACAAATAGGTCGCCGCATGGTATCTTTCACAGGCGACAAGGAAATGATGTATCGTGCCAACTTCCAGTTGCACACTGCCATCCGTATTCTCAAGCCTATCAAGCACTTCAAGGCTCGTAGCGCAGAGGAAGTTTACGACGAGGTGCAGAAAATCAAGTGGGACGACATCCTCGACGTAAAGAAGACTTTCTCGGTAGATTCTGTAGTCTATTCAGAGGAATTCCGCAACTCCCGATTCGTAACCTATAAGGTAAAGGATGCCATCGTGGATTGGTTCCGTGAGAAGATGGGCACACGTCCTAACATCAGCGTTTCCAACCCAGACATCCGTCTCAATATCCACATCGCTGAAGACAAGGCCACACTGAGCCTCGACTCAAGTGGCGAGAGCCTCCACCGCCGCGGATACCGCCAGGAGCAGGTAGAAGCACCGCTCAACGAGGTGCTCGCAGCAGGCATGATCCTGATGACCGGCTGGAAGGGCGAGTGCGATTTCATCGACCCAATGTGCGGTTCAGGCACCATAGCCATCGAGGCTGCCCTGATAGCCCGCAACATCTCTCCAGGTGTATTCCGTAAGGAATTCGCATTCGAGAAGTGGAATGATTTCGACAAGGATCTCTTCGATGCCATCTACAACGACGACTCACAGGAGCGCGAGTTCGAGCATCACATCTACGGCTACGACGTAGATATGAAGGCCGTGAACACTGCCAACCTCAACGTGCGTGCAGCAGGTCTCACCAAGGATATCACCATCCAGCACCAGGACTTCAAGGACTTCCAGCAGCCTGCCGAGAAGAGCATCATCGTGATGAATCCTCCATACGGAGAGCGCATCTCTACACCTAACCTCCTCAACACCTATAAGATGATAGGCGAGCGATTCAAGAAGGCTTTTGCCGGCAACGAGGCTTGGGTGCTGAGCTACCGCGAGGAATGTTTCGAGCAGATAGGATTGAAGCCTTCTATCAAGATTCCGGTATTCAACGGCAGTCTGGAATGCGAATTCAGAAAGTACGTAATGTTCGACGGCAAGATGAAGGACTTCCGCTCTGAGGGCGGCGTAGTGAAGACTGATGCCGAGAAGAAAGAGATGGCTCAGAAGCACAGATTCAAGAAGGAACGCGAATTCAAGAAGCGCATCACTGAGGAGACTGAAAACGAGGAAGACGACATCCGTTCATTCAAGTTCCATACCCACCGACTCGAGGACTTCGAGAAGCGCCGCGAGGAAATTCGCCGTGGAGGCAGGCCTCGCATCAGCGACAGCCGCAGAGGCGATGATGACGACGACAAGCGCGGAGGCCGTGGATTCAAAGGCGACCGTAAGGGCGGCAGAGATTTCAAGCGCGGAGGAAAGCGTGACTTCTCCAACTACGACGAGGATTAAGAAAGAACAAGTTAAGACCTCAAGCAGCGAAACACTGCATGATGAGGAAATAACAGAAATATTTTTTTTAAAAGAAAAGTATGATTCTAAAGAATTCAATTTATAAAATAACTTTCGCCGCTATGATTTCAATGATGGCAATGAATGCCGGCGAGGCTTCGGCACAGGGCAAGGCTTCAAAGACTCATACAGAAACATTCCCAGTAGTGGCTGCCCAGAAGGGAGACAAGGCCTTCACACTGGAAGACCTGAACTTCGGAGGCAACAACTACCGCAACATGGTAGCGAAAAACCGCTGGTGCACCTGGTGGGGCGATGAACTCGTAAGACAGGACATCAACGCCTGCTATCTCGTCAACAAGGCGACGGGCAAGGAGACCAAGCTCTTCAGCATCGACCAGATCAACCAGTGGATAGCACCTACCAAGGATATCAAGGTAAGAGCTCTTTACAATGCACAGTTCCCATTCGCAGGCAAAAGCATCGTAATGGTGAGCAACGGCAGCAAGCTGTTCACCATCGACTTCAAGAAGCACAAGCTCATCAGCGAAATGGAATATGCTGAAGGCGAAAGCCTGCTGGAAGCCAATGCCCAGCAGAATGCATTTGCCTATCTCAAGGGCAGCAACCTGTACGTGCGCACCTTCGACGTGGCCAACTACAATGCCATGACCAAGGACAAGAAATCGCACGATTTCCAGATTTCTACCGACGGAAGCCGCGAAATCGTATATGGACAGAGCGTTCACCGCGATGAATTCGGCATCTCAAAGGGCACATTCTGGAGCCCGAACGGAGAGAAGTTAGCATTCTACCGCATGGATCAGAGCATGGTGACCGACTATCCGCAGGTGGACATCCCGGAAATCGGATTCGACCATCCAGAGACTCAGAGCTGCATCGCCACTCCGGCACCAGACAAATATCCGATGGCAGGAGAGACCTCACACAAGGTGACCGTAGGCGTATTCGACTGCCTCACCGGAAAGACCATCTATCTGAAAGCTGGCGACCCTACAGACCGCTACTTCACCAATATCGCATGGAGCCCGGACGAAAAGACCATCTATATGTTTGAGTTGAACCGCGACCAGAACGACTGCCGCCTGACTGCCTACAGCGCAGAGACGGGTGAGAAGACTGGCGAACTGTACCGCGAGACCGACGAGAAATACGTAGAGCCATGCCACCCTATCCAGTTCCTGCCTTGGGACAGCAGCAGCTTCATCATGCAGAGCCGCAAGGATGGCTACAACCACCTCTACCTCTGCACCTTAGGCAAGCACGGCAGCCGCATGGCAAGCAACACAGAGTCGCTCGAAATCAAGCAGCTGACAAGCGGCAAGTGGGAAGTGATGGACGTGCTCGGCTTCAATGCCAAGACCAAGAGCATCATCATCGCCAGCAACGAGTGCTCACCTATCCAGCGCAACATCTTCAGCGTGAATACCAAGACCGGCAAGCGAAAGATGATAGACGACTGCGGCAAGGGATGGCACAACGCTACGCTGAGCCAGAACGGAGAGTACATCTACGACAACTACTCCACTCCTACTCTGCCTCGCAAGATAGCTATCGTAAATACTGCCAACGGCAAGCGCACGGCTTACTTCACTGCCGAAAGCCCTTGGAAGGGATACAACGTGCCAGAGTACAGTTGCGGCTCCATCAAGGCCAACGACGGCGAGACAGACCTCTACTACCGCATGGTGAAGCCAGTGAACTTCGACCCTAACAAGAAGTATTCTACTATAATATATGTATATGGTGGTCCTCACGCCCACAATGTGGATGCCCGCTGGAACTACTCCAGCCGCGGATGGGAAACCTACATGGCAGAGAAGGGATACCTGCTCTTCATCCTCGACAACAGAGGCAGCGAGAACCGTGGCAAGGCTTTCGAGCAGGCTACATTCCGCCAGTTGGGACAGGTGGAAATGCAAGACCAGATGCAGGGCGTGGAATATCTGAAGACCCTGCCATACGTGGATGCCGACAGAATCGGAGTACACGGATGGAGCTTCGGCGGATTCATGACCATCTCGCTGATGACCCACTATCCAGAGGTATTCAAGGTAGGCGTGGCAGGTGGCCCAGTCATCGACTGGCACTGGTACGAGGTAATGTATGGCGAGCGCTATATGGATACTCCTCAGACCAACCCTGAGGGCTACAAGAAGACCTCTCTGCTCTATCAGGCCAAGAATCTGAAAGGCAAGCTGCAGATCATCCAGGGCCTCAACGACGTAACAGTAGTGCCTCAGCATTGTCTCACCTTCCTGAAGGCCTGCATCGCAGCCGGCACTCAGCCAGACTTCTTCGTCTATCCAGGTGAGCCTCACAATATGCGCGGACACCAGAGCACTCACCTGCATGAGCGCATCAGCAACTATTTCTTCGATTATCTCAAGTAAATACTTAGGAGTAAGCTCCCCGAGAAAGAGGAGTTTACTCCTACATCAATAACAAACAATAACTTACAGCAAATGAAAATTTTATTGTTAGGAGGCGGTGGCCGTGAGCACGCCTTAGCATGGAAAATCGCTCAGAGCGAGAAAGTGGAGAAACTCTTTATCGCTCCAGGTAATGCCGGTACACAGAATGTCGGCGAGAACGTAGATATCAAGGCTGACGACTTCGAAGCTCTCAAAAACTTCGCAGTAGAAAATGCAGTCGATATGGTAATCGTTGGTCCGGAAGACCCATTGGTAAAGGGTGTTTACGACGACTTCAAGAACGATCCTCGCACCCACAATATCCCAGTGATCGGACCATCCAAGGCAGGTGCCGTACTGGAAGGCAGCAAGGACTTCGCCAAGCAGTTTATGAAGCGCCACAACATCCCGACAGCCCAATACGAAACCTTCGACGGCGAGCACGTAGAGGAAGGCTTGAAGTTCCTGGAGACCCTGAAAGCTCCTTACGTACTGAAGGCCGACGGTCTGTGCGCTGGCAAGGGCGTACTTATCCTCCCTACTCTCGAAGAGGCCAAGAAGGAGTTCAAGGAGATGCTCGGAGGTATGTTCGGCAATGCTTCTGCCCGCGTGGTAATCGAGGAATTCCTGAGCGGTATCGAGTGCTCAGTATTCGTACTTACCGATGGCAAGAACTACAAGATTCTGCCAGAAGCTAAGGACTACAAGCGCATCGGCGAGCACGATACCGGTCTGAACACAGGCGGTATGGGCAGCGTAACCCCAGTACCTTTCGCTACCAAGGAGTGGATGCAGAAGGTGGAAGACCGCATCATCCGTCCTACCGTAGAGGGTCTGGCAGAGGAGAATATCGACTATAAGGGCTTCATCTTCTTCGGTCTGATCAATGTAGAGGGCGAGCCTATGGTCATCGAGTATAACTGCCGTATGGGCGACCCTGAGACCGAGAGCGTAATGCTCCGACTGAAGAGCGACATCGTGGACCTCTTTGAGGGAGTAGCTGCAGGCGACCTCGACCAGAGAGCCATCGAGTTTGACGAGCGTGCAGCAGTCTGCGTGATGCTCGTGAGCGGCGGCTATCCTGAGGCATACAAGAAGGGATACCCTATCGAAGGCATCGACCAGGTAGAAGGCTCTGTAGTATTCCATTCCGGTACAGCCATGAAAGACGGTCAGGTGGTAACCAACGGCGGTCGAGTAATCTGCGTAAGCAGCTATGGCAAGGACAAGGAGGAGGCTTTGAAGAAGAGCTTCGCAGAGGCTCAGAAGATTCAGTTCACCGACAAGTACTTCCGCTCTGATATCGGTAAGGACCTTTAGTTTTTAATGTAAAATTAGAAATTTTAACAATTTAGCACTTAGCATTTGACATTTAACATTGATATAGATGTTAAGAAAGAAAAGATTACAAAACAAGATAGCGGCAAGCCGCTTCTCATTACCTGTCACTGCAACCCTTGCCGCTCTGGTTTGGGTTGCAGTAGGCTTTATAATGGATAACATCTGGGCACAGTTCGCCTTTACCATCATCTCTACCCTGCTCATGGTAGAGTTGAATAATCGCAATTCACTCATGCGCACCTATAGCCGCATGGTATCTTGCAGTTTTCTGGTGCTCATCACCATGGCCAGCCTGCCCAATCCATCGATGAAAGCCAGCATCGTGACCATGTGCTTCATCGCCTTCACGCTGATCATCTGGAACTGTTATCAGGACCGTCATGCAGCGGGATGGGCTTTCTATGCCTATTTTTGCATCGGTCTGGCTTCTCTGGTGTTCATACAGGTCTTCTACTATCTGCCGATACTCTGGCTCTGCATGATATTCTTCTCCAACTGTTTCAGCGCCCGCACATTCTTAGCTTCGCTGATAGGAGTAATAGCTCCCTACTGGTTTGTATCCGGCTATTTCGCCTATACAGACAATCTTCAGGCACTTTCCGACCACTTTACGGCTATCATCGATTATCAGAAACTGTTCGATTACTCCCAGATCACCCTTCATCAGCTCATCAATTACGGTTTTATTGTCATTCTGGGTCTTCTCGGAACCATTCATTTCATCCATTCAAGCTATGCCGATAAGATACGCACACGCATGATCTACGATTCATTCATCACGCTGAGCATTGTGACTTGGGTATTCATGATACTTCAGCCCCAGCACGAGAACGAACTTTGCGGCATCATGATAGCCAACACGGCTCCACTTATCGCCCATTTTATCACCTTTACCAAAGGAAAGATTACCAATATTGCTTTCATCGCCATTATCTTGATCACGATGTTTATCACGTTGTTCAACATCTTCGTGCCTCCTGTAGCATTGCTGCAATAAAGCAGAAAAGGATAAGCAAAAGATGAAAGAGCGATGTCAATATCAGTAATGTCAGTTTTAAAAAGTAAATAAAGTGCATTTGATTATAGGATTATTAGTAGAATGGGGATATTGGGGAATGCTCTTGGCAGCATTTCTGGCAGGCAGTTTCTTTCCATTCAGCAGCGAGGCTGTAATGGCAGGCCTACAGGCAGCCGGACTCGAGCCCGTGCCACTCATCATCTACGGAAGCATCGGAAACGTACTCGGCTCTATGTTCAACTATGGATTCGGAAGGATGGGAAAGATGGAATGGATAGAAAAATATCTCCACGTGAAGAAAGAAAGTCTCGACAAAGCGGAGCGATTCATGGCAGGTCGCGGAGCATGGATGGGATTCTTCGCCTTTCTGCCGCTACTAGGAAGCGCCATCACGATCGTACTCGGACTCACAAGAGCCAACCTCCCCATCTCTATCTTCAGCATAACAATCGGTAAAGTATTGAGATATGTGCTGCTTGTATATGGGCTGAGCTTTATCTTCTGAATAAAACGCTTCTGAGTAGAAAACAAATGATTCAACAAGAGAAATAAAGCAAAAGCGAACTATAAAGAAGAACAGAAAGTCTAATCGAGTATAAAGGAGCAAAAGTCCAACCAAAGAAATGACAGAAAGTCTTATTTAAAAAACTTTACAACATTAAAATTAAACAATAAGAGAAGATAAAATGAAAAGATTCCTACACCTTATTATATTAAGCAGCTGCATGATAACAGGATGCATCTGCATGCTGGCAAGCTGCAAGAATGGCAATAGCTACAACAATGGAAAGGATGGATTAGATCCTAACAAGCCTACCGTAACTGTAACTATAGAACCATTCAGATATTTCGTGGAACAAATAGCTGGCAACGATGTGAATGTCAACGTGATGGTGCCTGCCGGAAGCAGTCCAGAGACTTACGAGCCTACCCCACAACAAATGGTTGACCTCTCGCAAAGCGTATTCTATTTTAAAGTAGGACAGATAGGATTTGAAAAAACTTGGATGAAGAAACTGCAACAGAATGCACCCAATATGAAAGTGATAGACACATCCGCAGGTATCAGAATGCTCAAAACGCAGAGCGGAAATATAGATCCACACACCTGGATGAGCATCAAAAGTGCTGATATCATCACTTCCAACATCGCCAAAGCCCTGATGGACAAATATCCTGAAAAGGCTGAGGAATACAAGAAAAGGTTGAGGGATTTCAGAAAGAACAAATTGGATAAACTGCAGAACGAGATAGACAAGTATCTGACCACCATCAAGGGAGAGAAACAGAAAAGTTTCGTTATCTACCATCCTACCCTAACCTACTTCGCCAAGGAAAACGGACTGAAGCAGTATGCGATAGAAGAAGAAGGAAGGGAACCAAGCATTACGCAGTTGAAAGGACTTATACAGCGTGCAAAGAGCGAAGGCATCAATATCATCTTCGTACAAAAAGAATTCTCAAACCGAAATATTAAGGTATTCATCGATGCTACCCATTCGAAAGCCGTGGAAATCAATCCGCTAAGCTACGACTGGGAGGGACAGATGCTCCTGATTACAAAAGAAATAGCCCAATCGGGAAAGAAATAAGTGCTATTGTTAAAAAGGAAAATATGTCAAAACCAATCATTCAAATCGAACATGTATCTGCAGAATACGACGGAAAGCAGGTGCTCAAGGATATCAATCTGACCGTCTATCAGGACGATTATCTTGGCATCATCGGTCCCAATGGCGGTGGCAAGACCACACTTATGCGCCTCATTTTGGGACTGAAGAAGCCAACCGAGGGAAGTATTCATTTCTGCAGCGAGGGAAAAGAAATATCAATGGGATATCTCCCACAATATAACGACTTAGACAAGCAATTTCCTATCTCTGTATATGAGGTAGTTCTCTCAGGACTGAGCAAAAGCCTCTTTGCCAGATATACCAAGCAACACCACCAACAAGTGGCAGAAACCTTGGAAAGAATGCAGATATCCGACTTAAAAGACAGGCACATAGGAGCTTTGAGCGGCGGACAACTCCAGCGCGTACTTCTGGCACGTGCCATCGTTTCCAAGCCAAATGTCGTCATTCTCGACGAGCCGAATACCTACATCGACCGGAGATTTCAAAAGCAGATGTACGAAATGCTGGAACAGATCAACAAGGAATGTGCCATCATCATCGTAAGTCACGACATAGCGGAGGTTCTCAATAATGTAAAACACGTGGCCTGCGTAAACCACAACCTGCACTATCATGACACGACAGATATGCCAAAAGAAAAACTGGAGGAACATTTCCTGAAGGTTTAGAAAGAATACTGATGATGCTCATTACTCTTTGCTACATACATTGTAGCATTGAGAATTAGCAAAATTTAGGAGCGAAGGCTGGTAAAGAACAGAAAATGTATAATATAATCTAAAAAACGCAACTCGCCAACAATTATATCTTTTCTTTTTATTACCTTTGCAAAGTTATATAGAAATAAAGTTATATAGAAATATAAAACATTAAAGTTTATAAACCATAATGAAACAGTACAGATTAGTGGACAATATTTTTGGATGGGTCGCATTTGTCATTGCAGCCTTCGTATATTGTTCCACAATTGAACCGACAGCCAGTTTTTGGGACTGTCCTGAGTTTATCACTACTGCTTACAAGCAAGAAATCGGTCACCCTCCTGGGGCACCATTCTTCATGCTTTTAGGCAATTTCTTCACACATTTCGCCAGCGATGCCACACAGGTAGCCAAGATGGTGAACACGATGAGCGCACTCCTGAGTGCCGTTTGTATCCTGTTCCTCTTCTGGACTATCACACATCTGGCACGTAAACTCATCATCAGTGACTGGAAAGAGATGACCACCAGCAAACTGATTGCCATCGAAGCTTCAGGTATGGTGGGCGCACTCATCTACACCTTCAGCGATACCTTCTGGTTTTCTGCAGTAGAGGGTGAGGTCTATGCGTTCTCATCTGCATTCACAGCTGTAGTATTCTGGCTGATACTGAAGTGGGAAGACCATGCCGACGAACCTCACAGCGATCGCTGGCTTGTACTCATCGCCTATATGACAGGTCTGAGTATCGGTGTGCACCTGCTCAACCTGCTCTGTATCCCGGCCATCGTACTCGTATATTATTATAAAAAGGTGCCACATGCCAATCTCAAGGGTTCTCTGCTCGCATTGATTCTCTCTTTTGCAGTAGTTGTAGCAGTACTCTATGGAGTAGTACCTGGTATCATCACTGTAGGCGGCTGGTTTGAGTTGTTCTTCGTCAACGTACTCGGTTGCCCATTCAATACAGGAGAAATCGTTTATATCATCTGCCTCGTGGCTGCCGTTATCTGGGGCATCTACGAAACATACAATGCAACAGACAAGAACGTAAAGCGACAGAACATCGCCTTCATTCTGGGCTTCGGCATGCTCGGCATCCCATTCTACGGATACGGATGGAGCGCCGTAATCTGTGGTGTGATAGTAATGGCTATCCTCTGGTTTATACTGGGATACAAGCGCAAGCAAGAAGTAACAACAGGCGTGGACGAGACAACGGGCATCACTAAGAAAAAGATGCAACTCTTGCCTATCGTTTCTGCGCGCATCAAAAACACCGCTCTGCTCTGCATGCTGATGCTAATGATCGGCTATTCCAGCTATGCACTCATCGTAATCCGTTCTTCTGCCAACCCTCCTATGGATCAGAACTCTCCTGAGGATATCTTTACCTTAGGTAGCTACCTGAGCCGCGACCAGTATGGCGACCGTCCGCTGTTCTATGGACAGGCATACACATCGCAGGTGGCACTCCAGGTGGAAGGCGACATGTGCAAACCTGAGATGAAGGAAGGCGCACCGGTATATCAGCGCAAGGAAAAAGCAACTGCAGACGAGAAGGACTCATACTTCATCGTAAGCCATAAGAACAAATACCAGTACGCTCAGAATATGTTCTTCCCTCGTATGTATGACGCAGCACATGCACAGGCTTACGAGGACTGGATGGGTGGCGTAGATGGCACAGAAGTGCCTTACGACAGATGCGGTGAAAACATCATGGTGAAGGTACCTTCACAGGTGGACAACATCCGCTTCTTCCTCTCCTACCAGTGCAACTTTATGTACTGGCGTTACTTCATGTGGAACTTCGCTGGTCGCCAGAACGACATCCAGGGCAACGGAGAACCTGAGCACGGAAACTGGATAACCGGTTTTTCATTCATTGACGACTCGCTATACGGTGATCAGAGTAAACTTCCAGATGACCTGAAGAACAACAAGGGGCACAACGTATTCTACTGCATGCCTCTGATACTCGGTCTCATCGGTCTCTTCTGGCAAGCATGGTACACACGCAAGCGCAAGGTAATCAAGAACGGAAAGGAAGTAGAAGAAATCCTTCCTATCGGTATCCAGCAGTTCTGGGTAGTGTTCTTCCTGTTCTTCATGACTGGTCTTGCCATCGTCATCTACCTGAACCAGACCCCAATGCAGCCACGTGAGCGCGACTACGCATACGCAGGATCATTCTACGCATACGCCATCTGGTGTGGTCTGGGTGTACTCGCCATCATCGACCTCCTGAAAAAGAAGGCGAAGTTGAGTGGTACCGCCATCTCTGCCATCGTAGCCGTCATCACTCTGCTCGTGCCAATACAAATGGCTTCCCAGACATGGGATGACCACGACCGCAGCAACCGCTATACTTGCCGTGATTTCGGACAGAACTATCTGATGTCACTCCAGGAAAAGGGAAATCCTATCATCTTCACTAACGGAGATAACGATACCTTCCCACTCTGGTACAATCAGGAAGTAGAAGGCGTAGGTACAGATGCACGCGTTTGTAACCTGAGCTACTTGCAGACCGACTGGTACATCGACCAGATGAAGCGCCCTGCCTACGACTCTCCATCAGTGCCAATCACATGGCCAAGACTTGATTTCTGTTCTGGAACCAATGAGTACGTAACTGTAGAACCAGGAGCAAAGCAGCAGATTCTCGAATTCTATAAGCAGAATCCAGAAGCAGCCAAGAAACAGTTTGGCGATGAACCGTTCGAACTAAAGAATGTGCTGAAATATTGGGTAAGAAGCAAGAATCCAGACCTGCACATTATTCCAACAGATACCCTCTACGTGACTATCGACAAGGAGGCTGTAAAGAAGAGTGGCATGATGATGGCTTCTGATACAATACCAGACAAGATGGTTATCTCTCTCGCAGGAAAGACCGCACTCTACAAGGGCGACCTGATGATGCTGGAAATGATAGCTCAATGCAACTGGGTACGCCCTATCTACGTAGCACTGACTGTAGGTGAGGACAACTACATGAATCTGGGTGACAACTTCGTACAGGAGGGTCTCGTAAACCGTATTACTCCTTTCACCACCAACAAACCAGGTGCTAAGAATTTCGATACAGAGAAGGCTTATCATAACATCATGACCCGTTTCAAGTTCGGCAATCTGAAACAGAAAGGACTCTACATCGACGAGACAACTATGCGTATGTGCTATACACACCGTCGCCTGCTCGCCCAGACAGCCCTCCAGTTGCTTTCAGAGCATAAGAACAAGAAGGCTATCGACATTCTGAAGAAAGCTGATGTTGAGATACCAGACTATAATGTGCCAATCGATTACATGAGTGGTGGTCTTGATATGGCTCGTGGATGGATTCTCGCTGGGCAGAAGCAGAAGGCAGCTGAATACGTAGGCAAGGTTTGGAAAACTGCCAGCCAGTATCTGAGCTACTATCTGTCACTCGATGCCAACCGTTTCGCTCAGGCACAGAACGACTGCATACGTCAGATCATGATTATGCAGAGCACCTGCGAGGTAGCAAGCATGGTAGATCAGAAGACTGCCAAGAAGTATGAAGACCAACTCAACAAGCTCTATACTTTGTATCACGGCAGAGGAGGTCAGATGCCAAATGCAGGAAATTAAGAGAAACTTTTACTAAGGAGAAACTTTCTAATAAAGAAAGCCATTAGGAAAATTCAACTGGGATTTTCATGGGAATCCTAAACAAGGTTTCCCTATAAAGAGAGTTATTAAAAGAATTCTCTTGGCAAGATTCCAGAAAATTTCCAGTAAATGTATCTCCATATATAGAATAACATGATAGGGCGGTCTGAAAACTGCCCTATCATGTTATACTGATAATTATAAAGGCACTGTTCCAAAAACTGCAGGCATAAATCAAGTATTTTAACTCTATAAATTTACTAAAAGGCTCCAAACTCACAAGTAATAGAGCCTATTAGTTTTAAAAGGCTCTAATTAAGAGGTTTCTCAAGGGAAAAGAGTCTATAAGCAAAAGGCTCCCATCAAGAGGATTTCTTTAGAGCATAGAGCCAATAAGTTTTATCAATTCATAAAAATAGGAATCAAATGTTCATAGAGCAACCAGCAAAATGGCTCCGATGGCTTTATCCGAAGGCAATCTGGAGAATGGACAAAAAAGAACATTCCGTTTATCTGACCTTTGACGATGGTCCGATACCAGAATCCACACCCATCATTCTCGAAATTTTGAGGAAATACAATGTGAAAGCAACTTTTTTCATGGTAGGAGAAAACGTACTGCGCCATCACGATTTGTACAATCAGATAGTAGAAGAAGGACACCAGGTGGGAAATCACACATTCAATCACATCGGAGCTTTCAAACACCGTGTCATCTCCTATGTGCTGAATACCAACAAAGCAAACGAATTGATTCACGCCCACTTGTTCAGACCTCCACATGGATGGATGAGACCAAGCGAATACTGGTGGCTGCACCGCACCTACAAGGTAATCATGTGGGATCTGGTGACACGAGACTATTCTAAATGGCTCACTGCTGAAGATGTGGTAAACAACGTGAAAAGATATGCCAGAAACGGCAGTATTATCACCTTCCACGACTCACTGAAAAGTATAGAAAAACTGAAAACAGCCTTGCCTCAATCCATCGAATGGCTAAGAGAACAAGGCTATGAATTTAAGACTTTTGAATAAGAAACAATGAAAAGAATAAATAGTTACAAGGCCGTAGCTTCTTTTGTGAGGGCTTTCTTCGAGGCGTACGCACGCGGTATTATCGACGCAACCGTAGGTGGAGATGACTTCAAGAAAAAGAATGATCCGAAAGAAATCAAACAGCTGATGCTCGACCACTATGGAGAGGTTAATCAATATTTCTTCGATGTTATGTTCTCTACACTTGTTCGTCTCAACTATAAGACAGCAGAGGAAGCTAACGAACGTATGAAGAAAAATTTCGAAGGAATGAAGGCAGCCGATCCCACCTTTGAGCCAAGCATGCTCGACTACCTACGTATCGCCTGCAAGAGTCCACAACTATACAAAGCAATGGAAAGTGAATATAAGCGCAATTTTACCTGGCTCTTACAAGGTAAATTCACTACTCTCGAAGAGCATGTGCGCGACTACACCCATGGCATCCTCATCAGCCTCGCTGACGAACCAATGGCCATCCATCTGCTGGTACGCATCATCGTAAAGGCATACGCTGCAGGATTGAAATGCGGTAGCAAGGAAGGCGAACAACATCAACTCCACATGCCTACCCTGCATGGAATGCTTCTCAACAATGTGAACATTCTGCTCAATGAAACTCCGCTCACAAGCAGTACGGAAGACCCAGTAGCACTCTTCAAGGAAGCCTGTAAGAATGAAGAGGAGAACATCAACGTATTATTTAATACGCTGAATGATGCCATGAAGGAACTGGCAGAAGAGTAAAATCTTACAAAAGAAAAAAGAAAGAAAAACATACCTAGGAAAAGAAAAATAGAGATAGAGAGCCCAAAAAGACCAAAGGAAGAAAAAATAATAAGAAGACAGAAAAGGAAATAATAAAAAAGAAGAGGCCATACGGTAAATTACGGTATGACCTCTTCTTTTTTTATCTAAACATCAGATAGATACAGATTACTGCATATCGTAAACTACCTGCATTAATTTCTTACCAAGTTCATCAGCCTCCTCCATGGTGGAAGCCTCGCTATATACACGGATGATAGGTTCAGTATTACTCTTACGCAAGTGAACCCACTTATCAGGGAAATCGAGCTTTACGCCATCAATATCAGTTACAGTAACATCCTTCTCCTGACCATACAGTTCCTTCACCTTCACCAAGATGGCATCCACATCGGTAGAAGGAGTCAAGTCGATACGGTTCTTTGCGATAAAATAGTTAGGGAAGGAAGCACGAAGTTCACTAACCTTGCATCCCTTATGAGCCAGACTACTCAGGAAAAGAGCAATACCAACAAGGGCATCACGACCATAGTGACTCTCTGGATAGATAACACCTCCATTGCCTTCGCCACCAATTACAGCGTTGACATCCTTCATCTTGGTAGTAACATTCACCTCACCTACTGCCGCAGCTGTATATTTGCCACCATGCTTCTCCGTTACATCGCGAAGCGCACGAGTAGAAGATAGGTTGCTAACTGTATTGCCAGGAGTATTGCTCAACACATAATCTGCAACGCTTACCAAGGTATATTCCTCGCCAAACATCTTGCCATCCTCACAGATGAAAGCCAGTCGGTCAACATCAGGATCCACAACGATACCCATATTGTATCCACCCTTCTTC
Organism: Prevotella sp. AM42-24; assembly: GCF_003461825.1. Taxonomy (NCBI): domain Bacteria; kingdom Pseudomonadati; phylum Bacteroidota; class Bacteroidia; order Bacteroidales; family Prevotellaceae; genus Prevotella; species Prevotella sp. AM42-24. The sequence goes on from NZ_QTXV01000008.1 coordinate 81,363, forward strand.
AATTCATCCATGATACCACCAAGGTTCTTCTCTAATGGCTCAGGATTGTGAGCAAAGTCGCCATTCGCAACCCCATTCAAAAAGGTATATTCTACACCAAGAGCATCCAGCAATTCAGGAAGTATAATACCACCTACTGAGTTGATAGAATCTACACAAACCTTGAAATGAGCCTTCTTAATAGCCTCTACGTCCACAAGTTTCAGAGCAAGTACAGAATCAATGTGACGCTTGTTGTAAGAATTGTCTTCAGTATATTTTCCAAGATGATCTACATCGGCATATTCAAAATCTTCCTTCTCAGCAATACTCAACACCTCATTACCATTAGCAGCAGTCAAGAACTCACCCTTCTCGTTAAGAAGCTTAAGAGCATTCCACTGACGCGGATTATGAGAAGCGGTGATGATGATACCACCGGCTGCACCACTCATAGTAACAGCAAGTTCGGTAGTAGGAGTAGTAGCCAAACCGATGTTAAGCACATCGTAGCCCATGCCCATCAAAGTACCACAAACTACATTCTTTACCATCTCTCCTGAGATACGCGCATCACGTCCTACCACGATTGTATTACTCTTAGAAGCACCACTACGACGAATGAAAGTAGCGTAAGCAGAAGTAAATTTCACGATATCGAGCGGATTCAACGTATCGCCTGCTGGTCCGCCAATAGTACCACGGATACCAGAGATTGACTTAATTAATGTCATAAAACACCTTATTTAATATTTTTATCGTTTACTATAGAAAATAAAGATGCAGAAAGGCCTTAACGACCCTTCTGCAATGTCATATCATAAAAATAGGCATTCACATTAGCTGATGCCTGAGTAGAACCGTAAGTATGAGGAATCAGAAGACGCACATGAGCAATTTTCTCGCCCTCAGCATTTCCACGACCTATCTTTACCCAACTGAATGGAATAAGCCACCCGGAAGGAATAGTACTGCTATAACTACCAGTATAAGAACTGTAATTATAAGCCAAGCCAAAAACGCTCTTCTTAGGTTCAACAAGCATGCCTGTAAATGTACCGGAAGTATTCGTTACCTTCAATTTATCAATATAGTATGAATACGCTGGAAGATTATTGCTCAGACAAAGAGACTCATCTGATATATTGGCACGCGTATTGACATTATACTCATCAAAACGTACCAAAACTTCCTCTGATTTACCTTGCAGTATATAGTCACCGCAGCCCTGCTCTACTACTTGCATATAGATACCATTACTCTCAAAGAGAACATATTCGTTCTTTTCTGCAGAGGTATCAGTCAAAACAATAGCAGGATTTGTCTTCTTAGCTTCCCAGCGCTCCTTGAATTGCTTCTCGTTTATCACCGTAATTTTTTCATTACGGAGGAAAGCATTGATAGAATCACGCTCTCTATTTCGCTGATCTGCGTATGTCTCTGAATCGTTACATGCCGCCATCGAAAAGAGGGCAGCAAAGGCTATTACTATAAATAAAAATTTCTTCATTACCTAAATTATATTCATTTTAGCGACAAAGATACAAAAAAGATAACAGACTACCGAGAGATAATAGGTGATTTTATTATTATTTATCACTTATTACCATCCAAACGATAGTCTTTATCCAATACTTAACATAATTATCGCTATTATTGCAACAAATGAGCATAGGCCTCTATTGCCTTGCATGCTATCTGTTCTGCCTCTTCTATCGTAGTCATCAACTTACCGCCTGAGGCATTAAGGTGACCTCCGCCATTGAAAAACTTGGCAGCAACCTCATTACAAGGAAAATCGTCTACCGAACGAAGACTCACGAGCACGCGGTTCTTTACCTCTGTGTCTTCGCGCAAAGATATCGAGAATTTAAGGCCACGAATACGCAGCGGTTCATTAACCAATCCTTCCAAATCGCCTTTTATGAAATGATATTGCTCCATCTCCTTGCGAGTAACACAATAATAAGAGGCATGTAAATTTTCAAAAACACGCAGTTTCTTATCCATGATATGCCCGCGGAAACGGATAGAATTGGTAGAATAATTATTGAAAACCTTACGGTAAATTTTGTCCTTATCTATGTTCTTGGTTAGCAGTTCACTGATAATAAGATAGATAACGGGTTCATTAGAATTATAGACAAAACCTCCAGTGTCTGTCATCATGCCACAGTAAATGCATGTAGCCCATCGGCTATCCATCTGAGTAAAACCATCAAGTTGCCAAACGATTCTGAATATCAATTCACTCGTACTACTCATATGAGGATGAGAAATAAGTAAATCTACAGACATAAAAGGATCCAGATGATGGTCTATCATCACTTTCTTACCCTGATAAGATGTAAGAACTGGTTCCATCTCATCAAGACGGCTGGCACCATTGAAATCTAAACAGAAAACCAGATCTGCATTAGTAAAGGCTGCTTTAACTGCTTCCGGTTGCTTATCATAGCGAATAATTTCTTCTGTTCCAGGAAGCCAACTTATGGCATCTGGTATCATATCTGGTACACAGATTGTGGAATTCTTGCCCAAGGACTGCAAATAATAAAACCAGCCCAAGGAAGAACCTATCGCATCACCATCAGGTGACTTATGACAACATATTACTATACGATGAGAAGCCGCTATCATCTCTCGAAGGGTAGCGGCTTCTTGTTCTTTTAATATATTTATCTCCATGAAAGAAATATATTTACTGAAAAAGATTAGGATAAACGAATTTATCTTATCACAAGTACTTATTAGAAAAGTTTGTTTGGATAAACACCCTCATCTATCAGACTCTGAATCTTCTCAACTACGCTCTGGCGGTCTGCTGAGTATGTTACACCAAACCACTTACTTGTAGTATCCAAAACCTTGACTGTAGAAGTACCTTCATTAATCAGTTTGTTGACCATCAACGGGATAAAGAACTCAGCTTTCTTGTTCTCCATATTCTTAGGATCGCTCAGGAACTCTTTGAAATAAGCCTCACTGTGCTCGAAATAGTCAGGAGTAAAGCCCCATACGTTCATAGAAACTGGAGTATTGTCACCTACAGCTACCCACTGTCCTTCTTCGTCCTTATAAGATACCTTACCATCAATACGCATAATCTCTGTACGCTCTACACAAGTAGTCAGATTCTCATCTGCATCCTTAGAGCAAATACCACGTGCAACAGTACCATTGTCGCTCAAAGTATTGCCTACACGGAAACCTACCATTGCATAGCGATTCTTGCTACCCTCTGGAAGTTCAGAAAGGAACTTGCCGATTACCATAAAGCAATCACGATTATAGAAATCATCACAGTTGATAACACAGAAAGGCTCGTTGATAACATCTTTAGCCATCAATACGGCATGATTGGTACCCCAAGGCTTCTCACGGCCTTCTGGTACAGAAAAGCCTTCAGGAAGTGCATCCAAAGACTGAAAACAGAGTTCTGCAGGAATATGTCCTTCATATTTTGAAAGAATCTTCTCACGGAACTGATCCTCGAAATCCTTGCGGATTACAAAAACAATTTTACCGAAACCAGCCTGGATAGCATCATAAATGCTATAATCCATGATAGTCTCACCGTTAGGACCTAGACCATCAAGCTGTTTCAAACCACCGTAGCGGCTACCCATGCCTGCCGCTAAAAGCAATAGTGTTGGCTTCATATTATTTATTAATTAATAGTTGATAGTTTAATACCGACTGCAAAAGTACTAAAAATTTTGCGAGTGCCACTATTTTTTCTCCTTTTTTTTTGATTTAATCAAATAAAAGTAAAAGTTCTGTCGTTTTATAGCATTCAATGAACAATTTACTATATTCAGAAAAACATTTTACTGTATTCCGAGAAACGCCTACAACATTCTAAATGCGATGTTCAAAAATAATTTTCGACATCTATAGAAACTTTTGTCGATATCTACAGAAACTTATTCTGGTATTTCTAAAATTCCGGCATTCCTAGAAAGGATAGCCCACGGCAAAATGAAAACTATGAGAATCTTTGAATCGGTGAATATTATAAAATCCGTTTTTGCCAGTTTCGTAAGGAAGATGCAATCCAAGTCCCCAATCCAGACGAATCACAAACATTCCCATGTCATATCTGACACCAACACCCGTACCCACAGCCATCTGTTTAAAAAAGTTTCGGGCATAAAATTTTCCATTTTCGCTATACTCCTCTTCATGGATATTCCAGACATTACCCATATCCAGAAATATTGCACCATACAAATCACCCCAAATTCTTGGTCTATATTCCAGATTGGCAACAAACTTAATGTCACCCGTCTGGTCTATATATGAGAACTTACTATTAGTAGGCGCAAATTTGCCCGGTCCGATACTTCTTACATTGAAAGCTCGGATGCTATTGGCTCCTCCTACATAGAACTGCTCATAATAAGGAGCTTTTTCCGTATTTCCATAACTCCAGACTACACCAGCATTCAAATGCCCAACAAGCGTGGATTTTTCGGTCAACTTCCAATATTTTACGAAATCAGTCTCTAACTTAAGAAATTGTGCAAAAGGATTTTTAAACATCTGCTTATCCTTATCATTCCATTTTTTTCCTGCTATCAGATAACCTGTTGCCAAGACATTACCAGCTTCGCTCACCGTAGTTGACCAGGTGATAGGATGACGGTAGTTGAGCGGACTATTATAGGTATAGGTATAGCTCATCTTTGGCACAAACTGATCGCGCATAGATATCTGGAGATACGGATGCTTTGATAGTACGCTATCAAAAGCTGCCGTTCGAGCATTCATGTACTCGTAAGAAAGGACAAGAGGACTGAATGAATGATGATGCTGGGAAGAAGTGGACCAGTTATATGTCAATTCGCCAGACACAACATGACGACGAAAATAACTTGCCCTATTTAGCACATTCATAGAAGTCTTGACGGTAGTTGTCGGAGTTCCATAAAAACGCCGTGGAAAACGCCCCGCCCTGAAGCGTCGCTCGTTCTGAGCCATTGTGCGAAACATATTCCAAGGAGTTATGATTCGTGGGAAAGATAATGAAATATCCGAACCATACTCATAGGAATTTATATGAGTTGATTTAGCACCTTCTTGTTGTATAGTCTGCCATTCATAGGAACCATGCAAGTTGATATCCAGTTTTTCTCCACCTTTAAAGGCATTTCTCTTAGTCAAACCTATCACAAGTTCAGGTCCTACTCGTCCTGTAGTCTTTCCCTTTGCATTCGCCTCGATATAGAAATCATAGGGTTTGTCAAATACCAAGTCGATAGTCGCATCCAATGTATCACACAGGGATACACAGGAATCATTTACCAACACCCTGTCATTAGAAGAAAGACGTGGCGAAAACTGAATACTGGTATAGCTAAACAATCCCATTGCCTGCAGATGATTTTTAGCAGCCTCCTCATTTTCTATCTTATAGAGACGTTTTGGGAAAAGCTTTAAGTCTTTCAAAACAACTCCTGCACGTATCGGCATCTTTCGCCCATTATAGTAAAATTCCAGCTTGCCCCTTACGAAAGAATCTTTCAATTCTTCCATAAAATTTCTTTTAAAATTGAATTTCACATGACCAATGTACCATTTGCGCAAAGCCATAGTATCAATGCTGTCGGCCATAATCAGACGAACTTCTGCCTTACCCGGCGTTCCTAAAGTATCAGCCAGATAAGATGCATATCCATTTTTATAAAAATAATAACCATTATTACGGAACAACCGGGTAATACGCTGACGTTCCTCTTCGAGCCGAGAGACATTAAATGGCGAACCTGTTCGGATAACAGCCAGGTTTCGGGTAGAATCTATCAGTTGCTGACCTTCATTCGGGAATCCAAGATACTTGACAGTATCAAGCGTCCAAAGATGTCCCATATCTACATGATAAGCAACTTTAGCTTTTTTCGGATTGTTGTCAGTAACAACATCGTAAGTAACTTTACCATTAAAATAACCATACTTGTCCAACTGATTTTCTGCAACCTGCGCACGAAGTTGAGGATTTACATTCGACATCAGCTTCGGTTTAGAACCAAAAGCCTTTGTTATCCATTTAGCAACACCTCCTTCTGACTGCGAAAAGGCATTCCATATCCATAATCTTACGGGGAAAGGAGTGCGATAATAACTACTTCCAAAAAGGGCACCATTTGGAGCCGAAGCCAGCACATTCTCCATTTCCAACATTGTAGAATCTGCATAGCCCGATTTTTCGTAATTAGAATATTCAATAGGCTTCAATCCCGTAAAAAGCTGCTGCCCCTCTTTTAATGCACTCGTAGAAGAACATGCCAGCAAAAAAGGTATTGACATTATTAATGTCAACACATATATAATAATGTATAATTTACTCTTTCTCATAATCATTCATTAATCAAAGATAACCAAGAGGTATTTTATTACAGCTTCTCTCTCAACGGATCAAAGAATCGAGGCTTTACAGAAGTACTATCCTCCATTTTTTTTCTCACAATAGTATCTTTTCTGACATTTTCAACTGGAACATCTTGTTTTTCCGTCTTGAAACGGAAAATATCCTTGAAGTGTTGTAACTTTCTGCGCCACATAAAACCAACGCCATATTCACCGACCAGGCCTTCCAACCAATCGTAAGTATTGTTGTTATAAAAAGCACGGATATACTGCGAAGCACCTTCATTAAGTCTATATTGCAGCTCTACATTATTGAAGAACGAATCGTTATTTCCAGCATTCTCCATTTCTGCTCCAGAAGAAACTTTTCCACCTATGGTGAAACTCAAACGATTATTGAAGAAACGTTTGGCAAACTTGAAATTATAGTCTGTATGCAAAGCTCCGGAAGCGTTCGTAGAATTATCCACGCTCATACCAAGATCCAGTCCCAAAGATCGCATGGCAGAACCTGCAATATTATTGATTTCCGAGTTCAAGAAACTACTCAAGGCACTGTTCATAGAGAAATCGCTGGTATTTCCACCAGAAAGATACATACCTGATGCAAGCATCGTAACTGCAATTTTACCTCGTTCCTCAATACTCATTGTATTCAATTCATCCTGCATTGTCATATCATTAGGAGCAGAAATGATAAACTGAATACCAGGCTTACTCAATGTCTGGGTCAACTTCACACCACACACAAAATCCACAGAGCGACCTGTTCCCTGTCCCTCATTAACAGTAGATTTCATATTTTCTGTCGCAGTAATATTAAGAATAGGATTAAAAGGATCACCCGTAAACTCAAGGTAACTGCCATCTTGTATGGTAAAGGTCTTCAATGGAATAATTGGCAATGAGTACTTCATCGCTCCATTATTTAATGTATATTTACCAGTCAACTGAATATTATCGACAGGGTTATATTTCATTTGCAAGTCACCGCCACCCATCAAATCTATATAGTTCGTCTTTTCTTCATTCAGAGCACACAGAATATGAGCAGATTCATCAATAGACATACTGAGCATCATATCAAATCCTTCAATGGCTGGACGCACAATAGTCTCTTCCTTACCACTCTTAAAATCAGTGAACTTCACCAACTCATCCAACTGAGAATCGGTTGACAGTTCTGATTCACGTAAGACATAAGTCATATCTGTATTTCCCAACACATCCAATTTTCCACGCATCTGAAGGCTGGTCAAAGGCCCTTTCATCATTGCAAAGAAATTGACATAAGCTTTACCAAATGCCTCAGAGCGCAAATTCTCCTTAGCATCTATCAAAAGGAAGTTCTGAGCTCTCATACGTAAGTCGAGCATCATTCTGTCCACATTAGAGAAATCCAGATTTCCTTGCAGATTTAGCGGACTCTCATTGTTTGCATACATCATGAAGTTTTCGAAGAGTAACTTGCTATCTACGATACGCACAGGATCATCGTCAAAACGCATAGAAATTCCATACGGTTCACTTATCAGATATGCAGAATCCAGATAAACCTCACCTTCTACATGCGGTTTATTCAGAGCACCCTTTACAGCAAGTTCACCTTCCCCATATCCTTTCAAACCAAGCAACTGGTCTGGAACAAATCCATTGATAAAGTGAAGCGGAATTTTATCAAGCCCTACAGTAGCATCAAGATATCCGGCTCCTTCAGACTGATAGGTACCCTTAACTGTTGCCACATCCTCACCCTCATAAGTCAGAATGCCATCTACATAATGAGAACCATCGCTCTTAGGCATATAGACAAATTCAGACCCAACATCGCCCATCGGACATTTCTCATAGACAAGGTTATCAATCTTCAGATTAGAAGAAACAGAAAGTTCTTCCTTTGTCTGAATAACGTGGAAGTCACCATCCATGATGCCAGAAATATCAGGCATATAAGGAATGACGCTCAGAACCTTATCCAGGTTGAATTTACTCAAACTGACCGTTATATCCTGCAATGCGTCCTCATTTTCATCATTAGAATAGACTCGCACGCCCATACCACCAGAAGCAGTCAACAACAGATTAGCCGATACTCTCTGGTCATCAGAGAGCATCAAGTAATTATCAGCATTAGCCTTAAACTTCTTATAGCCAAGAATCGGATGCGTATCCGTAAGTGAAACTTTGATTCCATTATCCTGCATCAAAGCCGCTAATCCTACATCAAGACCTAATTTATTATTGGCATCATAGAGCTTTGCCTTAATATCAGAACCTTTTTCCTGTAATTCACCATCCACCAAGGCACGGAAAACATATTGTGGATTTTTCTTATTATTTTCAATTCTTGCAGAATAGTGGATGGTGTCACCCTTAGTATGCACAAGAGCACGTATCGTATCCAACTGAACACCTTGGACCACCATAGAATCAACATGAAAAAATCCATTCAATCCCATAACAGGAGAGGCATTCAGATCCATCTCTATAGTTTTAAACTGATATCCACAATATTCGATGAAACGGGAAATAAAATTATTTTTTCCTGAAGAAAGATAAATATGCCCCAAAGGAAAATTCTGGCGAAGACGAATCTGGTCTATCTTGCGATTCTTCATCTGACTGAATAATTCTCGTTGCAATCCATCTATATGTCCAAGCAGTTTTTTATACCCTCCATGAGCATCCATATTAAGATGAAAATCACCACAATCTACAATAGCATGAGTTGTATCCTTACGCGTGAACACATCCAAGAGAACATCTACAGGTCGATAAACTTTATTTGCTGTACGCAAAGTAATATCACCCACAGAAGCTTGAAGATTATAAAAATCTTTCAAATCAGTATTGACATCCATGTAGCCACACAAAGCTGCCTTCATCGGTTTTTCTACCAATTGCAACAGATAAAGGTCTGCCTGTCGGACATCTGCTTTTATTGTAGCCTGCACCTTCTTCGTATTAGTCAGTGCATCCAAACTTACCAACCCTGTAAGAAATTGATTTTTACTATCCACATCAGCATGCACCTTTCCGTGAGCAACATGAGCAATCGCCAGTACATTATTTATCTTATATTTCCCATAATGAACTGAAGATACTTGAGCCTTAGCAGCCAAACGGGTGGAAGGTGACAAGAAATCAGTACCCACTCCTTTGGCTTTTATATTACCACTAAAAGCATACAAATCCTGTTTTGGAAGGAAATGCTTCGCCTGAACATTCTTGGCCTGAATTTTGGCATCGTAAGCCAGACGTCCCAAATCTATTCCACCAGTAGAGTTAGTTTTTGCGATAACAGAAGCATCTATATTCAAGCTACCTCTACCCTCAGTTAAAGCCAACTTGGTAGCATATCGTTGACCATCAACATTTATATTTCCCTTAATTCCAATACCATTAGGAACACATATTTCTTTCATCAAAGAAGGCTCCAACATGGCTGTAATGAAACCTAAGTTGTAGGTACGAGCATTTAAGTTGACATTTGCCTTCAACTTATTCATATCCGTCAAACTGCCCAATGTTCCATGGGCGGAAATATCAAAGGCAGAAGGTAAGACAGCCTTCAACCCATCAAAGGCCAATTGCTGCAAGTTTCCTTTTACCGATCCTTTCAACTTAAGAGGGTAATAAGGCCACATTTTTTTCATTTTTTCAGGCATTGCATCGCCTGCAAAAAGCATCAAATCAGATTTACCCAGACTTCCATCAATCAATGCAGCGAGATGTCCAGGATTACTCTCAGCGAAAGCATCCATATCCATATCCACAGTAGCCTTCAACTGTGATACAGGAGTCTTGAGATAAAAATCCGGCAATGCTAATTTGGTAGAATCCATCACGAATCTACCATTCATTTGCGATATAGACAAGCCGCTCTTTTCCTTAAATTGCGCCTCACGAATTTTGACATCTATTTTGGAATCACAATAATAGAACGAATCCGCCTTCAAATTCATCCCAGATAAAGCCAGATGATTGAAGTCTATACCAGAAACGGGCTTTTCGAAATTATTGTCATAAGAGACCCATCCGTTTTCCCAATCCAACTTCTTAACCTGATATAATCCTTTGAAAAGATCAAGATACGTTTCTTGAGCTAACGCATTTCCAAAATAAGCACTTACCTGAAGAGTATCCCCAGGCATATGCAACGTAAGATTAGTGTTTTTTAATTTCAGCTTTTGTAGATTGATTTTCCAAAAGTTTTCACTTGGGGCAGTATCTGCAGGTACAGTATCACTTAGTTCAACAGCCAATTTAGCGTCAGCGAGCAATGCATTCTCTACTAAAACATGCTCATTGGCTAAATCAATACCATGTGCCTGGACACTGAGTTTTCCGACATTTCCTTTGATACGCGCCTCGTGAATAAAATTGGCAGTATTCACTTTCATTCCATCGAAATCCAACTGATCAACCATCACTTGACTATGGAAAATAGGCATCAGTTGAACATCAACTATCATTTTTCTAATGTCAGCAATAGTATCTTTTTTTCCACGCAATGAAAGATTTGTGCTATTTTTAAGAGAGTCTATAGGTTGCAGAACCTGCACACCTTCCACGCCAAGCCGTAAAGGGAATACCAGTTTTACGTGATCCACAGTAACATCCATGCCCGTAGATTCAGAAGCATACGCTGCCACATGCCTTACTGCCCAATTCTGAACGGGTGGCAAATAAAGCATAACAGCAAGTATCATGATGAGGAGTATCGGAGAAAAGAGAATGAAAACACTCCATTTGATATACTTCTTCATAGGCATAAAGGTTTAGATGACTAAAACACTTCTAAATTGGTGCTATCGCTCGCCATAGATTATCATCCGGCAACGGAGCTTCAATTGATATCAACTCCTTAGATACAGGATGTAGGAATTCAACATGATGAGATAAAAGACAAATACTTCCATCAGGATTGCTACGTGGGGAACCATATTTCAAATCTCCCTTGATAGGACACCCCATTTTAGCAAGTTGACATCTTATCTGATGATGACGGCCAGTCATAAGGTTCACTTCCAATAATGTATAATTGTCTGTACGACCAATTACTTTGTATTTTAGAATTGCTTTCTTGGAATTTTTCACCTCATGATCATAAGCATAACTTTTATTCTGCTTTTCATTTCTAACAATCCAATGAGTCAAAGTCGCCTCTGACTCCTTAGGCGTATTCTTTGTTATTGCCCAATAAGTCTTATGCACATCTCCATCACGGAACATATTATTCAAACGCGAAAGAGCTTTAGACGTTTTGGCAAAAACTACAAGCCCAGCAACAGGGCGATCAAGGCGATGTACCACACCCAGGAAAACATTTCCCGGTTTGTGGTACTTGTCCTTAATATATTTTTTCACAGTCTCCGAGAGAGGCTCATCACCGGTTTTATCACCTTGAACGATTTCACCACTTCTCTTGGAGACTATTATAATATGGTTGTCTTCGTAAACTACCTGCATTATTTTTTAATAAAGGATAGATTACATATTCATACCACCATCGATCTGGATAACCTGACCACTTACGTAGCTAGACATATCAGAAGCGAGGAAAAGGCAAACGTTAGCGATATCCTCAGTCTGACCACCGCGACGCAAAGGAATCTTCTTCATCCAATCCTTACGGATATCCTCTGGCAACTGTGCAGTCATAGCAGTCTCAATGAAACCCGGAGCAACGGCATTAGCACGTACGCCCTTAGGACCCAACTCCTGAGCAATAGACTTAGCAAGCGCAATCATACCAGCTTTAGAAGCAGCATAGTTACACTGACCAGCATTACCATGTACACCTACAACAGATGCCATATTAATGATAGAACCACCACGCTGGCGAAGCATAATAGGAGAACAAGCATGAATGAAATTGAAAGCAGACTTCAAGTTAACATTCAAAACTGCATCCCACTGAGCCTCACTCATACGAAGCATCAAACCATCCTTTGTAATACCTGCGTTATTTACGAGGACATCAATAGAGCCAAAGTCTTCATGAATCTGCTTAACGGTCTTCTGTGTCTCCTCAAAATCAGCAGCATTACCTGCATAAGCACGGCAAGTTACTCCAAGAGCTTCAATTTCTTTACGGGTAGCCTCCAAACCTGCTGCCATTTCGTCATTGAGTACAAGATCTGTAAAGGCGATATTAGCACCCTCAGAAGCAAATTTCATAGCGACAGCTTTACCTATGCCGCGTGCAGCACCTGTTACAAGGGCTGTCTTACCTGTTAATAATCCCATTTTGTAAATATTTTAATTGAATTAGTACTTCTTTATCTATTCAGATAATATCAGATAATAAAAAATTCTCGAAATAATTAAAGTTTCAGACCGGATTTTCCTAAAGCACCATATACAACTTTGGCAACCAAAGGCCTACTAGACTCAACATTCAATCCATGTCCCAATCTGCCATAAATAAATGGAACTTCCAATCCTTTAATACAATAATGCGTAATATCCGCCACTAAGTCAACATTATCTATGTCGAATTCTCCTTCTTCCTTGCCTTCGGCATAAACACGTCTGAGAAGTTCTATTTCATCTTCATCAAAGTTTTTTCTTGCCTTTTCCACCATCCATATATTACGGAAGAATTCAGCTCTCAAGTTTCCATTACGCACTACAGTTTCCTTAATCATACTTAAATGCGTATAAATCAACTCAATAATCTTATCCTGTGGTCGGATTTTACTTGTAGCAACCTCATCCAGTTTATCAGAAAGGCGCTCCAATTCAGACTCTATCACAGCATAATACACATCTTCCTTTCTACTGAAATATGTATAAAGAGTGCGACGTCCTTTACCAGAAGCCACAGCAATATCATTCATGGTAGTATTAGCAATACCATTCTTAGCGAATAGTTGTCTAGCGACATCTACCAATTTCTGTCTCGTTTTGGATATTGACATGATCAGATACCTCCATATTGATTTTAGTTGCACAATAATTTATCAATGTGCAAAAGTAGTAGTTTTATTCGACATAAACAAAAAATAAGTGTTAAATCTTTGCACATGGATAAAATTATTAGGCAATTAAGGAAACAAGAGAGATATAAAACAAAAAAATGGTAAGAAGAAAAACTTCTTACCATCATTTAGTTGCGGCGGCAGGACTAAACCTTCTAACCGCCCAAACTACTAAGATAAGTTGTTAATACCAAGACCAAATTAATATTAATTGTACCTGTTCCTTATTATAGAAGAGTTATTTTACTAACTTTCGTTCGTATTTAGTCTCTATTTTCCTTACTTTCTAACAATTTTATATAATTTTCTAACGTACAGATGCGCTTGTCCTTCTCCAAGATTAACTCTTTTAGATACTGGGATTCAAGCGAAGCATTACCAATAGCGACCGTGGACATTACATTATTTGAGCCCACAACTGCTCCCGTCCCACTCGAAGCCCAAGATGGTGCGGTAAAGAGATCATCCATAGAGCACTTCAATACATCACGCAGACGCTCAAGAGTATCACTACGGAGATTCTTTGCTTTCTCCAGATGGTAGAGGTCGGTGGATTTACTACCGAACATTTGCTTTTCAAACTCTTTTTTAGTTAATCCAGCATTTGCTATTAACTGTCTGAGTATCTGACCATTAAACATAATTATACCATTTAATTAATAATATTTAACTAACTATCATTAGTAATTTTACTTATTATCGTTAGTCTTTTCTAATTTTTATTAGTAACTTTGCAACAAAGTTAATAATAATATTTCAATTATGGAAGAAAAAAAGCAAAAAAATGATGAGAAAAATTCATTGCTCGACTGGTACAATGAAATTCCACGCAAAAAGAGAAGCAAGTTTATACTTGCCCTCCAACTGAAGTTCGGTATGTCTGCATCTGGCATCTATGACAAAATTAAAAAAGATAACTGGTTGCCATACCAAAAAGATATTGTCGATGAAATTATCAACGAAGGAGCATGGGAAAAATTGTAATAAGATGCAATCATAAGCAACTTGAAGCCATCAACAAAGACTTCGAGGATGCAAATGTCAATGCGGAGGTTTGCTATGGAATTTTCCACAAAGGCACGACTAATGTCGAAATTTCATATGATGATGCAGAGGTTGGCATCGTCGAGGGTATTGTCAAATATAGAATGAAGAACAATGAAAAAGAAGATTAAAATGAAATCTATCGAGGATGCCATCACAGAAAAGTTCCCCGATGTTATCATACACGAAGTCAGAATTAGTGCCAAGTTTGGTATTCGCATACTTGGCACTATTCCTGCCCAAGACGAATATGATAAAGATCATATCGTAGAATGGACTGGGGACGGAAGAGCCTCAGAGTGCTACATCGATAGCAGAGACTACAGGGAAATTGCTTGGAACGAGGAGGAGCAAAGACCAGAATATATCAAAGCCAAGCTTCTCATCCACAACGATAGATTTAACGTACAGGTAGATGCCTCCAAGTAAATGTCTAAGTTGCCCAATAGGGGTGAACTGTATCAATGGAAGATACTGTCCCCTATTTCGCAGATATGTAGAGCATAAATCTGAACCACTTGGATGCACCCCAAAAAAAATTAGCGATTATGAAAGCAATAATAACGTTAGAAACAGGCTATAAGGTTATCTGTGATATCCTTACCCCCCCACACCGTAAAGAGCGTGAGACGCAGGCCGAGTACGAAAGACGTTTTGTCTCGGAACTCAACCTGTCCCAACCAAATGCTGTCAACAAAGTCATAAAGTGTCATATTCTAAGGCATTAAGTCTATCGACAGTAAGTATTTTGTTTTGAGCTTGCTTTGCAATAACTTTGCAAGCGAATTTTAATAAGGGAAAAGAAATATGATCAAAGCAGAACAAATTTATCAAGCGACAAATGACGGCCTGGACATTATCTTCGCACTATATCCAGATGCTAAAAATTGCTTCGCTAAATACTGTATCAATGGCAATGTCAAAAAACACTTTGCTATAAGAAACGAAAAGACCCCTTCCTGCAGCATCAAAAAATACGATGCCTGCTGGAAGGTGACGGACTTTGGAGGCGAAGGTGTAGCAGAATCACCTATCGACCTCTATATGAAAGAGAAAAACATCAGTCGCTTTCCTGACGCTATTCTACGATTGGCTGCAGAGTTCAACGTCAGCGACGAGTTGAAGAAGGATGTCAACAAGCCAACCTTCGCTGAGCGAGATGCCACCATAGAGGAGAAAGACGGCACTCGCATATTTGAGCTCAAGGAGAAGTTTACCGACAACGAGCTGAGTGTACTTGGTCCAAACGTCAAACAGGAGCACGTCGATGCGCTCAACTGGCACTCTGCCAAATGGATTGGCTACGTAAAAGACCGCAAGGTTAAAATCAAGTACAGTAATGAGCACTATCCGATATTCATGCGTGAGTGCCTTGTATCTCCGGCTTCAGGCGATAAACCGGAAGTCAAGTTCTTTAAGATATACGAGCCTCTTAACTATCAAAAGCAATGGCGATTCTCTTATACACCTGAAGGCATAAAACCAAAATCATACATCAATGGGCTTGCCGAGCTGAAAGCAGCTTACCACGAATTTAACAGACGTGAGGAGGCCGAATACAACAAGACCAACACCGATGAGTCCAAGCCTTACAAGGAAAAGAAGTTACCTGAAGCTTTCATCTGCAGTGGAGAGCGTGACAGTCTCTGTTGCCGATCCTTGGGCTACCACCCTCTATGGTTCAACTCCGAGACTTACAAGTTGAGTGAAGAAGAATACAAAGAAATCATGAAATATGTCGAGGTACTCTACAATATACCAGACATTGACGAGACGGGCATTGCTAAGGGTACAGAGTTAGCTCTGCGCTTCATCGATGTTCATACAATATGGCTGCCTTCATGGCTTCGTACTTACCATGACAACCGTGGTAAGGGGCGCAAAGACCTACGAGACTGGATGGAGTTGCGCAATACACGCAAAGACTTCCGCAATCTTATGACACTTGCCATGCCAGCTCGCTTCTGGGTGAGCAAGCTCAACAAAAAGGCCAACACCTGGGACCATTACATTGACACTGCGTGCCTCTATAATTTTCTTCGCCTCAATGGTTTTTACACCTTACATGACGACAACTCCACAATTACTAAGTATGTCCGCATCACAGGCAACATCGTCAAGCTCATAACAACAAGAGACATCCGAGAGTTCTGCCGTCAATGGGTCATCGATAGAGCTGAAAAGCGAGATATCCTCAACCTGGTTCTGAATACCCCGAAGCTCTCCAGCGCTGCGCTCGACTCACTGCAAGAGATTACGTTAGACTTCACCAGCTACACCAACCACTCACAACTATTCTTCTTTCCTCGAGTCAGCGTAGAGGTCAGCAAGGATGGCTTGACGGAGTATCAGCGTGAAGGCAGTTCGTTGAAAAACTACGTGTGGCAAGAGAATGTCATCGATCACAACTTCAAAAAGTTAGACGACATGTTCGCTATCTCTCGCACCATAGATGAGGATGGAAGACCGAAGTTTGACATTGAGATCAAAAGCGTGAAATCCCATTTCTTCGGATACCTCATCAACGCCTCACGCACCTATTGGCGCAAGGAGCTGGAGTATGCTTTCGAGGACAAAAGTATTGATGAAAAGGAGGCTTACCATAAGGCTCACCTCTTCGATATAGCAGGCGTTGGTCTCGCCGACACTGAGATCCAGGAGCAAAAACAGAATCTGATAAACAAGATTTTCACATTCGGCTATATGCTCCATCACTACAAGGCACCATCAAGAGCATGGGCGCCAATGGCCATGGATAATAAAATCGGCGAGAATAACGAGTGCAATGGTCGTTCCGGCAAGAGTTTCTTCTTCAAGACCCTCTCCTTGCTGATGAAGACTGTTAAACTTTCCGGGCGCAACCCGAAGCTGATGGACAACCCTCATGTCTTCGACCAGGTTACCCAGCACACTCAAATGCTGTTGCTTGATGACTGCGACCGATATCTCAACACAGGTCTCTTTTACGACAACATTACTTCAGATATGACAGTAAACCCAAAGAATAACCAAAGCTTCACGATTCCTTTTGAGGATAGTCCGAAGATTGCTTTCACCACTAATTATGTGCCTGCAGACTTCGACCCATCCTCAGAAGCAAGATTGCTCTATATGGTATTCTCAGACTATTACCACCAGCGCACAGAAGAAAACGACTACCAGGAGACACGTAGCATCCGTGATGACTTCGACGAGGATCTGTTCTCAAAGACATACACCGAGGATGAATGGAATGCGGACATCAATTTTTTCCTGCAGTGCTGCCGTTTTTACCTCTCCTTGGCCAATGAACCCATCAAGATCATGCCACCGATGGATAACATCATCAAGCGTAAGTTCAAGGCAGACATGGGCGTTAACTTCGAAGATTGGGCTGCCACTTACTTCTCAGAGGAGAGCGAGCGACTCGACAAATTCATCGTGAGAGAGCGTGCTTTCAACGACTTCAAGCAATTCTCAGGCATCAACAAGGCGACAACTCAGAGCTTCACCAAGAAGCTGAAGGCGTTCGTTGAGTTGTGTCCTTACATCAAAGAGCTGAACCCAGAGGATCTCTGCAACAGCCAGCATCGCATCATCAGACGCGATCCGGCCAATCCAGATGGCAGCCCTGTTGAGATGATTTATCTCAGAAGCAAAAAGAGTGATGTTAAAAAAGAGGATACTCAAGCAAACCAAGGTGATATACAACCCACCATTCCTTTCAACATGACAGACGCAGGTGGATGTACTGACCCTTTCTGACCATCTATAAATAAAAGAATAGATAGCCCCAAGTTATAGTGCAAAGGTACAAAAAATATCTGAATTATGCAAATATTTTGAGCAAAATTTTCAAGCAAATTTTGCTGATTTTATAATTCTTTTCCCATGTTACGAGGGAGCGGTGAGCATTGGCCCATCGCTCCCTTTTTCTTTGGCCAAGACCTCCTCACCAGTCGTTCTGACCGTCTCCCCTACTCTATTTTCACGCCCATGCCGTCGTTTTCCCCACACCCCTTTCTTTTATTTTATACAAATCCTTTGTAACTCTGTAACAGAATGTTAGCAAAAAAGATAAATAACTGATAGATAGGGAGTTAAGCCACATTTGCGGTGTTTACAAAGTTGCGTTACAACTACTTTACAAAAATTTTCAAGTTTGTAACAAGCCCATTCTAATACTGGTTATTAACTCCGCGATTTGTCTATGTAACAAAATCGAAAGTGTTACATTTTCTGTATCACAAAATTGTATCATACAAAATACACTGATTATCAGCTACTTACAAAGCCAAGTTTGCATGATACAAAAATACAAACTTTTCGGACGAAATTATATCACACCAACTTTACTGATAAAAGTTAGTTTTTACTGATTATCTTTAGTATTCTCAAAAATTCTTCGTATCTTTGCCGCAAAAAACGCATATATATATGAATCCAGTCGTTTATATTAAAATTCCCACTCACATCAGGCAATGGGCATATCATGCCTATGGCACCCCTGTCATCTTTCCTGTCGGTGGCAATGAGGTAGCGGTGATCCGCAAGTTCACCACTAAACCTCCATCGGCAAAACTCTCACTTGTTGAACAGGAGAGTCAAACAGAGCAGGAGGCTGCAGACTCCACAAAGCTTCATCAGAGTGCTTCTCATATATTTAAGGATAAGGAGTTCGAGGAGAGCCGTTGGCTCACTCATCCTGATGAATATCTCGCTATCATGCTCCCTGACTCCAAGGCTAAACCTGTGCGAGAGTACTGTTATCTCGGTCCTCGAGCAAGACGTGCCATCAAGGAGGTCATCATCGACCTCTTCAAGATGGATCTCTGGGCATCGCTTAAGGATATTGCTGACCGATCATGCCGCATATCTTCCATCATTTCTGCATGGTGCGAGCAGCATGGTATTGGTATCGATTATGAGGATACTGTGCGTCAATGCTTCTACAGAATGCGTGATCAACACGCAAAAAAAGGCGTTATTTTAAATTCTACAACAAGATTTAGTAAATGTTAGCATAAAATTTTCCGTCGCTGCGAACAACTCCGAACAAAACCGAAATATCCAAACAAACCCGAACAAGTCCGAACAACTTAGAAATATTTCAAAGCTTATGGCATACATCAAAAACATCATCAAAATAGAGGCGGCTGAGGCAGAGAAACTCAAGAGTGTGATCTTCCCAGCACGTCATCTTTGCATTCTTCCACAGGATGTCGAGTTTAGACAGATTCAGTGCAAAAATCCGTCAAGTTGTGAAATCTCCGACAAAGTAGAGTCTAAGGTTCGTATTTTCACGTCGAAACTCACCTTCAAGTCGTGTGAGCAAATTAATTCTGACGACATACCACTCGCATACAGGGTGACAACCGCCGATGGGTGCCGATACCTCATCGGGCGCGACCATCGCCCGTTTCCTGTCCTCACTCGCTCCGAGCTTATGCCGAGCTCGCACACCGACAGTTCACTCATCGCCTATACCGTTACATGGTCTGATGTGATAAAACCGCTCCAAATCATCGAATAAAAGTTTTTTTATTCTTCCCTCATATTATATAACTTTGCAGTGTTCTTATTCGCAAAGCTATATGAAATATCAAATATCAATCACTGGCTACATTGGGTCGTGGACTAAGAGAATGGTCCACGACATTCTCAATGACAACAAAGGCAAGCATGTAGATGTCTCCATCGACTCGCTTGGTGGAGAAGTTTCCGCCGGTCTCGCCATCTGCCAGATGTTCAAGTCACATGGTGATGTCACCGTTGACTTCCAGGCTGGCTTCTCTGCATCCGCTGCAACCATCTGTGCGATGGGTGCCAACAAGATCCGCATGAGCAAATACACTTTACTCCTCGTCCACAAATGCTCCACAGAGCAGTTCGTATGGTCTGCGCTCAACGAGGAAGAGATTGGATCTCTCATCGAGCAGCTTCAGAAACAGCAGGAAAACCAGCAGAAAATAGACAACATTATCGCCAACGTTTACTGCGACCGCTCCGGCAAAAATCATGAAGACATCATCAAGGTGATGTCTGAAGCTCGCTGGCACACCGTTGATGAGTGCATCGAGCTTGGTTTTGTCGATGAAGTCATGGATGGCAAGCCTGCCGAGATTACCGAGCAGACACAAGACTTTATCAAGTACAACAACCTTCCAGTATTGCCAGAGGTTGTCAATTCATGGTACGAGAAGAAGCCAGGCTTCCTTGACCGTCTGTTTGGAAAAGACAAACAACATAACATTATTTTAAATATGATCAAGAATTGGACTCACATTAACAATGTCCTCAACATTGAGGGTATTGAGGCAGAAGATTCCGCAAAGGACTGCACCATCTCCAAGGAGCAGATGCAGAAGATTGAGGACAAGATGGCTGCCGATGCCAACTCCATCCATGACAAGGACGAGGCACTCACCAAAGCCAAGAATGAAAAGACGGCTTTGGAAGGCAAGGTCAAGGAACTCGAAAAGGAGAGAGACGACCTGAAGGATAAAGTGAAGGATCTGGAGGATCAGCCAGGTGGTAGTACTTCTACAGCTGTAGAGGACACCAAGGCACAGGACTACTTCTCAGGTCAAGTGTTTGACGCTATTAATCAATTTGCATAACATGGCAGAAGAAAACAAGTTCATTGCCCCTGCAAATGTTCATGAACAGTTGCAGAAGACTGCTGCAACATACCGCAAGCAGTTGATTACCATGCCTACCAAGGGATTGAAGAAATCACTCTCATACATGACACTTCGCCCAGGCATTCGTGTTTCAGAGACAGTCGGAGAGTTGACTGGTAACGCTGAGTTCGGTCCATATGATGAGAACCGTACTGCCGATAGCGGTGCAAAGATCACGCCTCGCACCTTGGAAGTGTTCCTTGGTAACGTCGACGTGAAATTCTCACCTAACTCGGTATATTCCACCATTTGGGGTGCCAACGCCATGAGTGGTGATGCTCTCAAAAACGTACCTATCACCCTGCAGGTTCTCCAACTTCTCGCATTGAAACTTGGTAAGAACCTTGATAAAGTGCTTTGGAATGCCGTGCGCAATCCCGCCGGTAATGGTTCGAAAGACCTTTTCAATGGTTTTGATACAATCGGAGCCAAAGAATTGACAGCAGGCACACTGTCAAGTGATCTCGGCAACCTCATCAAGGTTTCAGACATCTTGGGTAGCGGTCAGGTCCTCAATGACGACAATGCAGTTGACTTCGCACAAGCTATCTGTGAATCTGCTGACGAGGAGTTGATGGCAGAAGATAATCTGCTGCTCTTCGTTCCTCAGAGTTTCGTTAACATGTACAACCGTGCATTCCTGAAGAAGTTCGGATCTGTTCCATACAACAACGGTTACAACCACAATTCCATCGTGGGATTCGAGAATGTACATTTTGCTCCACTGAGCAATAAGAAGAATGCTCCATTCTTCCAGCTCACAACTCGCAGCAATATGCTCGTGGGTGTCAACGAGGCTAACAACAACGATGCAGAGAAAATCAGTGTGGAGAAATATCACCCATGGAAACTCGACTTCATCGCCACCAAGTTCTTCGGCACTCAGTACGAGAGCATCAACAAAGAGCGCATCATGTTCATCACTGATGATGGCCAGAAGCCTATCATCCAAAAGAGCGCTACAGCCGAAGATACAAGTCTTAACGACGAGCAGGATCCTGTCGATGACACAAACCCAGCCGATGGCACAGGTGCTGAGAGCAAGGAGTAAACTTTCACCTTATTATATATAGGAGATTAAATTATGGTTTGCACAACAAAAGATTTATATAAATCAGTCCGCAAATGTCCAGGAGTACGCATTACTCCTGGCATTCGCCCTAAGTTCTTGGCTATTCTCAAGTCAAAGATTCTCACATGGCCAAAGCTTCCTGATGACATAGAGGATAAAGCTACAGACATGACCGCACTTGCCACATACAAGGGCAACTTCGCTTTGGAAGCCGATGCTAAGTGGCATGTGGTTGACCTGGTCTCCCTCAAGTCAAGCATTACCACCGAGACACAGGGAGAGGCTCCTTCAGCCACATTCCTCAACAAGGCTGAGTATATCATCGGTGGCATGGATGCCGACATCACAGGCTTCGGCCGCATGGTTATCAACGATGAGATGATTTACGCTCAACAGATGCCTAATGGTCGTTTCCGTATCTTGGGTTGCGAGATGTTCGCACCTAAGTCCACATTTGCTCAGAATAGTGGTGCGGGTGCTACAGACTCCGTCACCTCTACACTCAGCGTTGAAGCCACAGACGTTAGTCCGGCACCTTTCTATGAGGGCAAGCTGGAGACCGACGAGGGTGACATCAGTGGTCTTGATGGCTCCGTATGGACTGAGGTTTCACAGTAGACGCTATTTTACTCATAATATCAAAAATGTTTCAGCAGCTTAGGTGGCTCTCGCTTCGTGCCTGAGCCACCTTTTATTATTTTCGCATATATGGATCATCAATTCACCAAACAAATACAAGCATGGCTCAATGCCAAGCATGAGAGCGATGCAGACGTCATTAAGGGGGCAAACATGCTCTTCCGTCTCAACAGAGACCGCTTCTATCATGCCCGTGCCACCAGACAGCCACAGGCATACCGTTCCAACATCGAGTATGAACTGGGCAAGTTCCTCAAAATTCGTCTCGACAAAATGACCATCGATGAGGTCAAGCAGATGGATAGTCTCGTCATTCCAGAGGCACAAGCCATCATAGACGAGGGTGCACCAGTGGCTACGACCGAAGAAACGACCGGTACGACCGCCAAAACGACCGATTCCAGCGAGGAAGAGTCCAACAACGATGATGCAGAGCTGCCGTCCTCCGAAGAAGATGGTGTCGCGGTCATCCGCAAAGGCAAGCGCAAGGATCACGATTTCCTGCCCGAAGAAGTTGCAGCTCTCTGGGATATTAACACCAAGCGATACAAGGAGATAAAATCTACCTTCGAGACACTCAAGTCTATGGAAGATAAAGAGCCGTGCGACCGATACGAGTATCTCAAGATACTCTCCGACCTTGACAAGAAGTATCGTGCCGACATGCTCGCCTACGACTCATACGTGGTCACACGTGCCGACCGTGACCGTGTTGCTAAAGCCCGCCTCGCTGAGAATGGCAACCAAGGCTAAGGTAGCAGACCTACTGAAACCCATCGGCGAAGTCCAGACGCAAGCCTATTTCGGGCGACACATCCACACCCTCGGTCTCATCAAGTGGATTCTCTCACAGACAGGCTCTGCAGAAGTGTGGGTGTCATCCTATTCTACCTCCGAGGAGTTCCTCCGTGGGTTCCGCCTGATGCGGCAGTCTGATAGCATCCGTTCGGCAAAGATGCTGCTCGATGTCAAGGCGAGCAAGAAGACCGTGCAGCTTTGGCGCATGATGCAGGCTTGCTTCGACGAGGTATATCTGGGCGAAAATCACTCCAAGGTAATCCTCTTCAGAGCCGCCGATTGCGTGGTGTCGGTCGTTACCTCACAAAATCAGACCTATGGCAGCCGTGATGAATCGACCATCGTCACTACAGAGCCACAAGTCTTCTATGATCTGCTCCATGGTTACCTGGAGCACTGTACTAACAAAAGTTTGAAAATCAATGGAAATTACACAGGAATTGATGAAAAACGTGCAAGACTTGGCAGAGACTTTAACTCCGATATCGGAGATGTCCGTCCTTTTGGATATTAACGAGGACGATCTGCGTGAGGAGATCCTGAAGCCTTCGTCTAAGCTTCACCGTGCCTACTACCTGGGAATGGCGACTGTGAAGCAGCAGCATCGCAAGAATGAGCTTGACCTCGCTGCAGCCGGTTCGCCGCAAGCCGTGCAGCGCACACATGAATACCTGAACCAAATGTTAGAGGAGATTAGAGTATGAGAGAACCAGCCAACATCGATGCCATCATCGAACTCATGGATCGCACACCCGAAGAGATGGATGCGCAAAATGTACTCGCCCCTGTGCGTGACCGCATTTTACGCATCCGTGCCCTCTATTCCTGGTGGCTCGTCAATCCCCGCAAGACAGACCAGGAATTGGTCTTCAAGGATATGCAAGACTATCGTGTGCAGCGCATGATGGCATACAATGATCTGCACCTCATCAAGCTCATACTGGGCAATCTCCAGCGGGTATCCAAGGACTTTGCCCGTTTCCGCTTCGACCAGATGATACAGCGCACCTACGATAAAGCTGAGTCCATGGGCGATGCCCGTGCCATGGCTGCTGCAGCTGCTGCCTA
The DNA here is from genome assembly GCF_003461825.1 of Prevotella sp. AM42-24. Taxonomy (NCBI): domain Bacteria; kingdom Pseudomonadati; phylum Bacteroidota; class Bacteroidia; order Bacteroidales; family Prevotellaceae; genus Prevotella; species Prevotella sp. AM42-24. The sequence continues at coordinate 105,980 of NZ_QTXV01000008.1, forward strand.
CGGTAAATATCATCTCCTGGATAAGGAAGATCCTGTGGATAATGGCTACGACCAGATTCAGCCTCAGGTCTTCATACCTACTACCGATCCTCGTCACTTGGGTCTCAAGCGCATTCCTAACGTGATGACCACCATCAAGAAGCTCATCAAGAAATACACCGACAACTCCATGGATCTTGTCAAAATCGAAGCTGAAGACTATGATGAGCAACTCTTGGAATATACACCAACAGAAGAAATCAAGGAGGATGCTCAATGATCGATCAATATCTAAACCCAGCACAGATGGAGGTCAACTTCATCAACGCTCGAGACAACGTGGTAGTGGGCGGTCGAGGCATAGGCAAGAGTGTACTCCACTCCATGTTCAACCTGCGCAACATGCAGCGCATGCCTGGCAGCAATGGTGGCTTTGTCTCCGCCAACGCAAAGCGATGTCTCACCAATACCATACCGTCCATGCTTCAGCACTGGGAGCGATGGGGCTTCCATCGGGGCAAGCATTATCTCATCGGGGTCAAGCCACCTAAGAAATTGGGATGGCCTGACCCGGTCATTCCTCCTTCCAACTGGGAGAACACCATCTCGTTTTATAATGGAAGTATAGGCACCATTATCTCGCAAGACCGCAAGGGCACGTCTAACTCCCTCTCGCTTGACTACCTCGACATCGACGAGGCGAAGTTCATCGACTTCGAGCAGCTGAAGGATGAGACCTTCCCTGCCAACCGTGGTAATGTCAACCTCTTTGGTCAGCATTACTACCACCATGGCATGCTTGTCACCTCCGATATGCCGGTCACTAAGAAAGGTTCCTGGTTCCTCAACTACAAGAAGGATTGTGATCCTCACCTCGTGGAAGCCATCTCCTCGCTCGTGGTCGAAGAGTTTGACATCCGCAACCGCATCAAGACATCGGGGCACGTCAGTCTATATGCCAAGCGTCGCCTGAAGGAGATAGGCTTGCTACTGGCACAGTTGCGTTCCAAGACACTCTTCTACAAGGAGTATTCCTCTGTCTATAATGTAGAGGTGCTCGGCATGGAGTTCATCAAGCAGATGAAGCGAGACTTGCCTGCACTCACCTTTCAGACTTCCATCATGTGCAAGCGGCCATCCATCTCGCTCGATGGCTTCTACTCCAACCTGCGTGATGTCAACTTATACACGGCTCCCAACCTCGACTTCCTCGATGGCCTGGAGTATGACATCGATAAGCTACAGCATGTGGATGCACGCATGGATGCAGACGTTGATCCTGACCGTCCGCTGTGCATCGCGTTCGATGCCAATGCGCTCATCAACTGGATGTGCGTGGGACAAGACAACCTGCGCGGCGAGGCTCGTTGCCTGAAGAGTTTCTTCGTGAAGTATGAGAATAAGCTGCCTGCCCTGCTCGATAAGTTCATGGAGTATTACCAGTACCAACGATGCAAGGAGGTTAACTTCTACTACGACTCTACCTTCGTGGGCAACAACTACGCCCTGATGAATGACGACTTCCATACCTTCATCGCCAACTATCTCACAGACCATGGCTGGTATGTCAACGAGGTCTATCTGGGCAACCCGATGGGACACCTGGAGAAGATGCTGCTCATCAACCGTATGTTCGTGGGCAAGGCTGAGCACCGTGCCATGATCAACAGCGAGAACAATGAAGATCTGCTCATATCCATCCGACTTGCTGGTGTGTATAATGGCAAGAAGGATAAGCGAGGAGAGAAACTGGCAGAGACAGAGGAGGACAAGCTGGAGGCTCGCACCGATGGCTCCGATGCCTTCGACACACTCATGATTGGCATAGAGAAATTCCCGCAGTCCGATGGCTATATCTCCACTGGCTCCATGCTCTGATATTATTTTTTTTCATACGATTATAGATAGGTGGTTAGCATTCTCGCTTGACCGCCGTTTGGGGGAGTTCGCAGCGATGCGGACTCCCCTTTTTATGTTTAGCACTCTTACAAACTTCTTAATACTTGTTTACATATTCCGTCTTTTCAAAGGGTCGGGAAGCGGGCTCGGGCGCAGGGCGGTGGGGGGTCGTTTCCGACGCAAAGGGGAATTTCTTCCCCTTTGAAACCCCAAAACCACGATAAAACCGAGGTTTCCCAATCCATGGGTGTGGAAAACCTGTCGTAAAACGACACATTTTGCATCCTCTAAACCGAGGTCGAGAGGTGCAAAATGTCGTGATTTCATCGCTCTAAGGTCTGTTTTCCATGCAGAATGCCTGAAAAACACGGTTTTCTTGATACGCAAATTTTCTTTTTACCCATTTCTATACAGATGTTAAAATTTGCGCTGTTCAAACGTCACAGAGGCTTAACACCAAGGTAAGGCAAAGCCTTTTCTTTGTCCGCTTTATCCGCTCCGAGAGCAGCCCTTTATAGGTAGCCCATCAGACTTTATCCCTTTTTCCTCAGCAAATTTACGGCGGACGGTACCTACCAAGTACTGGTTCCCGATTTCTGCGAAAACTTCCTGGCAGCCTTCCACAATCACAGATTGGGTATTCCTGTAACTTTTAGCCGAAATTCCTTGGTCTTCATACCTCTTCTCCGCTCGTCTCATTGCACCGTAAAAAGTGACAAAAAAGCCTGACGGGCAGAATAAAAAAAACTCTCAGACGGGCAGACAAAGACGAGTTCAAGTAAAAAGCTCCTTTAGCCCTCTGGGTAGAATAAAAATTTTAAAGCGTATGAAGACTTTCAACTATTACGAGTACAACTCCAAGCGTTTCGACCGCTCAGCCAAGGCAGAGCAAGTAAGAAACTTCATCTTCGCCTTCAAGGATGGCAAGAAGTGGGCGACAGACTATGCAGCCGACATGGTGGCTAAGTCATTCTCTCAGACCTATGGCGACAAAGCCGGCAACTTCGTGCTTGTTTGTGCTCCAGCCGCCAACTCAAAGAAATACACCAAGCGTTTCTCTCATTTCGCCTCCAAGGTGAGCCAAGAGGCTAAGGTACAGAACGGTAACGACCATCTTTTCATCTATGGCGAGCGCACAGCCAAGCACAACAGCGCAAACCATGTTTCTGAAAGTTTCGGCTACAGGGTGGCACTCGATAGAGAGTACTTCAAGGGCAAGAAGGTCATCATCTTCGACGATGTGATAACAAGCGGAGCGACCGCCCAAGAGTTTGCAAGCCAACTCGCTGAATGTGGCGCCGAGGTCATGGGTGCCATGTTCCTCGCAAGAACCAAAAGAATGTATAACTAATAAAGAAATATAATGATGATACGACAAAATTATAACGACCTTTGCATGGAGGAAAGACCTCAATACAGAGCCTACAACTACGGCATGGACACCCTCAGCAACGTGGAACTTCTCTCGCTTGTAATGAACAGAGGGGCAGGAACAAAAGAGAGCCTACAGCAGGCACGACAGATTTATAATATCATGGGCGAGAGCCTACGTAATATCAAGCGTGCGAGAATTGAGGAACTCGAAGTGGTGCAGGGTGTAGGCGACTGCAAGGCGATAGCCATACAAGCCGCCATCGAACTCGGAAGACGCTACCAAATGGAAAAGGTGGCTCGGCAGACCGACCTCGGCAGTAGCTTGGCACTCTATAACTTTCTTCTCCCTCAGATGGAGGACAACGAGAAAGAACGTTTCTTCGTGGTGCTGATGAATCAGAACTTCAGGCTGATAAAGTGCATCAAACTCAGCGAGGGAGGACTGACGGAAACAGCGGTCGATGTACGATTGATAATGAAAGAAGCGGTGCTCAACAATGCCACCATCTTAGCCGTGGCGCATAACCACCCGTCCAACAATGCCACGCCAAGCAAAGCTGATGAAGAAGTAACTTTGAAGATACACAAGGCTTGCCAAATCATGCGCCTTTTCTTCATGGACCACATCATCATCACAGAGGATGGCTTCTATAGCTTCCACGACAAAGGCAAGCTATAATATATAATAAGGTACAGGGAAGACATTTCTGTCTTCCCTGTTTTCGCAAATTTTTCGCCTGACGGCGAAAGTAGTCTGGCAAGAGCCTAAAAGTGGTCAAACATTACCCATTTTTATGTTCAAATGTTAAATTTTAGTTAATATAGCGAAAAAGCTACCTAAACATTTGGTAGTTTGTAGCTTTTTAGCTACCTTCGCAGTGTCATTCAGACAAAGAGTTCTTTAACATGTTTAATTACAACAATGAAACACAATCAATTGTACAATGAGTTGACTAAAGCGGGATGCTTTATCACTCGACATGGTGCCGAGCACGATGAATGGTTCAATCCCAAGAATGGGATGAAAATCAGAATTCCAAGACATGGTAGCCATGAGGTTAAGACAGGGTTGCTTAGACGCATTAAAAAGACGTTGCTCGGACAATAAGTCCGGGCAACTGCCCTTAACCTTGCAATTGATTACTTTCTGTAATGGATGTGTGGAGAACTCTTTTTATATGGATTTTAAACAAATAAGATATATGGCAAAGAATGTAATGCTGATTTTAGAATATGGTGATGGCGGATATTCTTGTTACAATGATAAGCCATTGGGTAATTATGCAGTAATTGATGGCGATGGGGCTACCGCTGAGGAGGCAAAGGCTGATTTCATGAAAGCTTTGCAGGAGTGCAGGGATGATGATCCTGATAACAAGGACTTGCAAGACTTGACTTTTACATATAAGTACGACGTGCAAGCCTTCTTCAAGGAATTTTCGTTCCTCAACGCCACGGAGATTGCCAGACGTGCAGGCATCAACCCATCGCTCATGCGCCAGTATGTAAGTGGAGTCAAGACCGCTGGAGAGAAGACATACCAGCGACTCAATGCTTGCATGAACAATATTAAAGCGGATTTACAAGCAACCGTCTTCTGATGGTTGTGTTTTCATAAAGTAATTAAATGAACTCTTGAGCCCCTGGTGCGAGATGCATCGGGGGCTTTTTCATTCCCTTTTCATTCCTCACCCCCATGTTTTTATGCTCTAAAACATAAAAAAGTCATTTTCTTTAAAATTTCTCGCTTTTTTTTTGGCGGTTCCAAATATTCTTCTTACCTTTGCCACCGCTAACAAAGATGATAGTAGT